>JAGVJS010000009.1 GCA_020051025.1 Sphingobium sp.
GCTGGTCGGTGGTCGAGATCGTCCGGGCCGATGGCTTCACCGCGACCGACATTCGCCCGCTGGTCCGCCTCAACGTGTCCGTCATTCTGGAGGAAAATGGCCGTCGCGAAACCGGCGTGTTCGGCATCGGCGGCCGCTATCTCTATGACGAGGTGATGGACCCCGCGATCTGGAACCGCGCCATCGACGAAGCGCTGGCCCAGGCGCAGGTCAATCTGCGCTCCATCGCCGCCCCCGCCGGCGAAATGACCGTGCTGCTTGGCCCCGGCTGGCCCGGCGTGCTGGTGCATGAGGCGATCGGTCACGGGCTGGAAGGCGATTTCAACCGCAAGGGCACCAGTGCCTTTTCCGGCCGCATCGGTCAGCGCGTCGCCGCGCCGGGCGTCACCGTGGTGGACGATGGCAGCATCCTCAACCGTCGCGGCTCGCTCTCCATCGACGATGAAGGCACACCCACACAGGAGAATATCCTGATCGAGGACGGCATTCTCAAAGGCTATATGCAGGATCGCCTCAATGCCCGGCTGATGGGCGTCGCCCCCACCGGCAATGGCCGCCGCGAAAGCTATGCCCACGCCCCGATGCCGCGCATGACCAATACCTTCATCAAGGGCGGCAATGACGATCCCGAGGAGATGCTAAGCCGAATGAAGTCCGGCATCTTCGCCAAGAGCTTTGGCGGCGGGCAGGTCGACATCGTGTCGGGCAAGTTCGTTTTTTCCTGCACGGAGGCCTATAAGGTCGAGAATGGCAAGATCGGCGATCCGATCAAGGGCGCGACGTTGATCGGCGATGGCCCGACCGCGCTGACCAAAGTGATCGGCATCGGCAATGACTGGGCGCTGGACGAAGGGATCGGCATGTGCGGCAAGGGCGGGCAGAGCGTGCCGGCCGGCGTGGGCCAGCCGACATTGCTGATGGAAGGCCTGACCGTCGGCGGCACGGCGACCTGAACCAGCGATAGCCGACAGGCTGTGGCGCGGCGACCTGAGGCTGCGGCGGCACGAATGGCGGAACAGGCTTTGGCACCCGTTGTTGGAACGGTATGAATATGTTGACCGACAGCCATGATGCGGTGACGGACGACTGGGCCGCCGCCTTGCTCGATTTCTGGTTCAATCAGGTCGGCGAAGTCGGCTGGTGGAGCCATGACGCAGAACTGGACAGCCTGTGCCTGACCCGCTTTCAGGGCCTTTGGCAGGAAAAGCAGACGCTGCCTGCCGAAAGCTTCCTCGACCGCGCCGACGATGCGCTGGCGGCCATAATCCTGCTGGACCAGTTGCCACGCAACATGTTCCGGGGCACCGCCGACGCGTTCGCCACCGATGCGCTGGCGCGTGACATAGCGCGCGGCGCCATTGCGATGGGCTATGACATACAGATCGGCGGCGCGGGCCGCCTCTTCTTCTATATGCCCTTCCAGCATAGCGAGGCGATCGAGGATCAGGAGTTGTCGCTGACCCTGTTCGAAGGTGCTGGCGACGAAAAGTCGCTGGATTTCGCGCGCCAGCATCACGCAACCATCGCGCGATTCGGGCATTTCCCCCATCGCAACGCCGTCCTTGGCCGCCCTACCCCGCCCGAAGAAGCGGCAGCGGTGGCACAGGGCGCGCACTGGTAGGTCGGCACTGCCCATTTTTTGTGCAGCAAAGTCGCGCTGCCCAATTTTTCGGCGCTGCCATCGGACATTCTTAGTCCCAACCCCGCATTAACGTGCCTTTTGCGTCTTGGCACGCCTCTTGCTGAGTATGCCTCCGCACACCATTAACAGGGGGCGACATGAAACTTGTCATGGCTATCATCAAGCCGTTCAAGCTTGACGATGTCCGCGAGGCACTCTCCTCGCTCGGCATCGCAGGAATGACGGTCAGCGAAGTGAAGGGCTTCGGCCGCCAGAAGGGGCAGACCGAAATCTACCGCGGCGCCGAATATTCGACGAACATGGTCCCGAAGATCAAGATCGAGGTGGTCTGCGACGACGACCTCGCCCCGCGCGTCGTGGAAGCGACCCAGGCGGCCGCCAATTCGGGCGCCATTGGCGATGGCAAGATCTTCGTCCTCGATGTGGGGCAAGCCGTGCGTATCCGCACCGGCGAAACCGGCGAAACCGCGCTGTAAGAAGGGGGGAATAATGACCTTTTCCAAGAAAATTGGCGGCGTGGCGGGGGCTATGGCCCTGTCGCTGTTTACCGCCCTGCCCGCCTGGGCGCAGGACGCCGCGGCGCCCGCCGCCACGGTCGACAAAGGCGACGTCGCCTGGATGATGACCTCCACCGTCCTCGTCTTCCTTATGATCCTCCCGGGTCTGGCCCTGTTTTACGGCGGCCTCGTCCGCACCAAGAATATGCTGTCGGTGATGACGCAGATTGGCGCCGCCGCCTGCCTCGCGATGCTGATCTGGGTCATGTACGGCTATTCGATGGCCTTCGGTCCCGATTACACCAGCGGCCTCAGCAACTTCGTCTCGACCTTCGACAAGGCTTTCCTGAAGGGTATCACGCCGGCTTCGCAAGCCGCGACCTTCACCGCCGGCGTCGAAATCCCCGAATATGTCTTCGTCTGCTTCCAGATGACCTTCGCCGCGATCACCATCTCGCTGGTGCTCGGCTCGGTAGTCGAACGCATCAAATTTTCGGCCGTCATGGTGTTCGCTGCCATCTGGCTCACGATTGTCTATTTCCCGATCGCCCATATGGTCTGGGCGGCGAGCGGCCTGTTCTTCAAGGCCGGCGCGCTGGACTTTGCCGGCGGCACCGTCGTCCACATCAATGCCGGCGTCTCGGCACTGGTTGCCGCGATCATCCTGGGCAAGCGCATCGGCTACCCCAAGGAACCAATGCCGCCGCACAGCCTGACGCTAACCGGTGTCGGCACCGGTCTGCTGTGGGCTGGCTGGTTCGGCTTCAATGCCGGCTCGGCGCTGGAAGCCAATGGCTCGGCCGCTCTCGCGATGATCAACACCTTCGTCGCCACGGCTTCGGGCGGCCTGTTCTGGATGCTTATTGAGCGCATCAACGGCCATAAGGGTTCGGCTCTGGGCTTCTGCTCGGGCATCATCGCCGGCCTCGTCGCCGTCACCCCGGCTGCCGGCAACTCCGGCCCGTTCGGCGCGATCATCCTGGGCGCCGTCGCCTCGATCATTTGCTTCTACGCCGTCACCGTCCTCAAGCCCAAGCTTGGCTATGACGACAGCCTGGACGCCTTCGGCATCCATGGCATCGGCGGCATGATCGGCGCCGTTGGCACCGCCATCGTCTACTCGCCTGCCTTCGGTGGCCCCGGCGCGGAAGATTATGACATGGTCGCCAAGCTGATCGTGCAGGTCGAAGCCGTCCTGACAACCATCGTCTGGGCTTCGATCGGCACCGTCATCGCCATCTTCATCGCCAAGGCCGTCACCGGTCTGCGGGTCAGCCAGGAGGTCGAATATGAAGGCCTCGACCTCGGCGAACATGGCGAGCGCGCCTACAACCCGTAAGTTTTCACTGCATTGGCCGGGCGGCTTGTCCGCCGCCCCGCCTTCCGATGTTCCTCCTGCGAACATGCCTTGGGTCGGTACGAAAGTACCGACCCTTTTTTAGGCCGGCCGCGTCCAGAGTGAAGCATCGCGCGGCGCAGCAGCCGGCCATCGGCGGCCACGACCCACGACCTGAACCGCCGCCC
>JAGVJS010000046.1 GCA_020051025.1 Sphingobium sp.
GCCGGCAGCTTGCGCGACGATGTGCCGATCCCGGCCTTGTACCCGAAAGCGACGGTGCCGGTGCCTGCGCCAACCGCGCCTTCCTCCACCGCGCCGTCCTTCGCCGTCTCGATCGCGCGCCGCGCATCGGCAATCGTCACATGGCGGCCGCGAATATCGTTGAGCGTGCCGTCATTGGTTTCGCCCACCACGGCATTGACCGACCGCACCTCTTCATTGCCCGGCTGGGCCAGCGTCCATTCGATCGAGGCGGCTGCGGCCTCCGCCACGTTCAGCGTGTTGGTCAGCAGGATCGGCGTTTCGACCTCGCCCAGTTCGGCGACCTGGGTCGATCCCATGAATTTCCCGAACGCATTATAGGCGACGAAGCCGGCCGGCACCTTGTTCTGGAACAGGTTGCCGACATGGGGCAGAATGGCGGTGACGCCGGTGTTGACGTCATGGCTGCGCGGCAGCGTGACCTGACCGACCTTCACGCCGGCCACATCGGTGATTGCGTTGAGCGGCCCGGGCTGGAGGATGCCGATAGTCACGCCGGCTTCGCGGGCGCGCAGGCGGGCCGCTTCCTTCGCCAGCAGCGGCGCACCGGACAGCAGCAGGACGGCGGCGATGGCATGGCGCATGATATCGGCTTCCCTCGAAATGATCCGCCCCTCTATCAAGTGCGCAGGCCACTCGCCACACTTGGCGCGCGCGCCTGAATGGCTATAAGGCGCGCATGACCGATTTTACCGAAGAAGAGCTGGCGCTCGATCCGCATTTCGCCGACCAGTTCGAGGCCGGTTTCCGCCCGGCCTGCCAGTTGTACCTGATATCCCCCCCCACCATTGGCGATGACTTTGTCGATCGTCTGGCGCAGGCGTTCGACGGGGGCGATGTCGCCGCCTTCCAGTTGCGGCTCAAGGGGCTGGATGACGATGCCATCGCGGTTGCCGCAGCGCCATTGCAGGCATTGTGCGCTGAGCGGGAAGTCGCCTTCATCATCAACGACAGCGTGGCGCTGGCCCAGCGGCTCGGCGCGGATGGCGTGCATCTGGGGCAAAGCGACGGCGATGCCAAGGAAGCGCGCAAGCTGTTGGGGCCAAAGGTGCAGATCGGCGTCACCTGCCACGATAGCCGCCATCTGGCGATGGAAGCGGGCGAGGCGGGGGCCGACTATGTTGCATTCGGCGCTTTCTTCCCGACCACGACCAAGGATGTGACGCGTCATGCCGAACCGTCGATCCTGGGCTGGTGGACGACGCTGTTCGAACTGCCCTGCGTCGCGATCGGCGGCGTGACCCCGGACAATGCCGGCCCGCTGGTTGCCGCCGGCGCTGACTTCCTGGCTGTCAGCGGCGCGGTATGGAACCATCCCGACGGTCCCGGTGCCGGGGTCGCTGCTTTTGCTGAGGTGCTGGCCAGCAAGGCTCCGCCGCCGCGCTGATCTGCGGCGCGGCGCAGCCTTCAGTCCATTCGCGCGTTCTCTCCCCGTAACGACGGAGAGTAGCGCCTTGAAAAATCATCTGTTGCTTGCGGCCCTGCTGTGCAGCGCCTGCAATGTCAGCGTCACCGACGCCAATGAAAGTCAGCCCGCGACCAACGCGGGCCAGCCGGCGAACAATGCCGCAGCAGAAGTGGCCGCCAAAAACGCAACCTATGATTTTCCGGTCATAACCGAGCAGAATCCGCAACAGCCCAATCGCGTCCTGATGGCGCAGGTGGCGCTGGATCGCTGGGGTTTCTCGCCCGGTGTGCTCGATGGCAAGGATGGGATGAGCTATAAGGCCGCCCTGCGCGGCTTTCAGGAGGCGCACAAGCTGCCGGTGACGGGCACGTTCGACCAGAAGACCGGCGTTGCGCTGCTGGAAGGGGAGGCGCGGCCGACCACTTATCTGGTCAAGATCCCGGACGATTTTGCGCGCGGTCCCTTTTTTGACGTGCCCAAGGGCCTGAACGAACAGGCGAGCCTGCCCGCGCTCACCTATCGCAACCTGCTGGAGAAGCTGGCCGAACGCTTCCATACCACGCCGGAGGCGCTGGTCGCGCTCAACCCGCCGGGCACCAAGGTTGCTGCCGGGGCCACCATCCGCGTCCCCGCGATCGATAATCAGCCAGTGGCGCAGATCGACGGCGACGAACGGGGCTGGGGCGAAACGCTCGCCAGTCTGGGCGTGGCGAAAGACCAGCCGCAGGCCGATCATATCGTCGTCGACAAATCCGAAGGGCTGCTCAGGGTCTATAATGCGCAAAACCGCATGATCGCGCAGTTTCCGGTAACGACCGGGTCGCAGCATGATCCGCTGCCGCTGGGCGAATGGACCATCAAGGGTGTCAGCCGCAATCCGGATTTTCACTATAATCCCAATCTCTTCTGGGACGCTTCTGCCAAGGATCAGAAGGCGGTGCTGAAGCCCGGACCCAATGGTCCGGTGGGGGTCGTATGGATCGACCTGTCGAAGGATCATTATGGCATCCATGGTACGCCGGAGCCGCAAATGATCGGCCGCACCGAAAGTCATGGCTGCATCCGCCTGACCAACTGGGACGCCGCCCGCCTTGCTCAGATGGTGAAAAGCGGGGTCAGGGCGAAGTTTCAGGCATGAACCGGCGGGCGTGGGCAGGGGGCGTTGTTGCGCTGCTGCTCTGCGCCGCCTTCGCTCATTTTTGCGTGCGGATCGTGCCGGCCGACGCGCCGGTGCCGACTGTGAGCATAAGGTCACCTGATGTGCATCACCTTGCCGACAATGGGCCGTTGCTGATCCCGGTGGAGGGCGTGCCGGCCTCC
>JAGVJS010000076.1 GCA_020051025.1 Sphingobium sp.
ATCGCGCTTCGTCCCGCCAGCGCAAACCGCTCGCGCGCGTCGACATGCCAATGCGCGTCGATCTGCGCGCGAATATAGGCCAGCCGCACCGGGTTCAGCTTGTGCAGCATCGCGCTGGACCCGTGCGGATTCCACCAGTCGGCGGCCATGGTGCCGAAATGGGCGGCTTCCTTCGGGTCGATGGTGGCGGTGGTTGCTTGGGTCATGATGCGCCTTGGTCTGCTGCCTCCCGAAAAGAAGAGCGGCCCTTCGACAGGCTCAGGGCGAACGGGGAGGGGTGGTCCTGATGCTGCTTTAGCAGGGCATGGGCGGGAGGCAAATGGGCCTATCCCGTTGAACCGAAAAGAGCGAGGCCGTGATGCGGCGAGCGGATGGGCAGGATTGCTTGCCATATGCGCCTGCGCTGCTAATAGGAGCGCCGTTTCGCCCTTTTGGGACATTTTCTTTCACAACAACGAATAGGTTCGACAAGCAAATGGCGCGCATCGTGATGAAATTCGGCGGCACCTCCATGGCGGGGATGGAGCGAATTCGCAACGTGGCCGCGCGCGTCAAACATGTCGTCGAACAGGGCCATGAAGTCGCCGTCGTCGTGTCCGCCATGGCGGGCGAGACGGACCGGCTGGTCGGCTTCTGCAAGGAAGCATCGGCTCTTTACGATCCGGCCGAATATGATGTCGTCGTCGCTGCCGGCGAGCAGGTGACGAGCGGCCTGCTGGCCATGACGCTGAAGGCCATGGGCGTGGACGCGCGCAGCTGGCTGGGCTGGCAATTGCCGATCCGCACGGTCGAGGCCCATGCCAAGGCGCGGGTGAGCGACATCGACACGCTGGACCTGCTGGCGTCGATGCGGTCGGGTACGGTCGCGGTGATCCCCGGTTTCCAGGGCATGATGGCCGATGGCCGCGTGTCGACGCTGGGCCGTGGCGGGTCCGATACGTCGGCGGTCGCCGTGGCCGCCGCGATCAAGGCCGATCGCTGCGATATCTATACCGACGTCGACGGCGTCTATACCACCGACCCGCGCATCGTGGCCCGCGCCCGCAAGCTGGACCTGGTCACCTATGAGGAAATGCTGGAGCTGGCCTCGGTCGGCGCCAAGGTGCTTCAGACCCGATCGGTCGGCCTCGCCATGAAGGAGGGCGTGGTCGTGCAGGTGCTGTCGTCCTTCGATGATCCCACCCAGACCGATCTGCCCGGTACGCTGATCGTCAGCGACGTGGAACTGGAAGCCAAGCTCAAGGAAGACAAGATGGAACGTCAGCTCATCACCGGCATCGCCCATGACAAGAATGAGGCGAAGATCATCGTCACGCGCGTGCCCGACAAGCCGGGTGCGGTCGCCAGCATTTTCGGCCCGCTGGCCGACGCGGCGATCAACGTCGACATGATCATCCAGAATGACAGCAAGGACACGGAAGAGACGGACGTGACCTTCACCGTGCCGCGCGCGGACCTGGCCCGCAGCGTCGACCTGCTGGAAGCGCGTCAGGCCGAAATCGGTTTCCGCCGCATCATCACCGATACCGAAGTCGCCAAGATCAGCGTCGTGGGTGTGGGCATGCGCAGCCATGCCGGCGTCGCCGCCACCATGTTCAAGACGCTGGCCGACCGCGGCATCAATATCGAAGCCATCTCCACCAGCGAGATCAAGGTTTCGGTGCTGATCGACGAGGATGAGACGGAACTGGCGGTGCGCGTGCTGCATACCGCTTATGGTCTGGACGCGCCTGTCGCTTGATTTTTTCTCCCCTCCCCGTCAGGGGAGGGGCCGGGGGTGGGGGATTGCCCCACATGCCGCGTCAGGTGGATAGCCCCACCCCAACCTCTCCCCTAAAAGGGAGGGGCTTTTTTGGTTTTGAACGGATTGAATATGACCCACGCCAAACTTTCTTCCCTGATGGCTCGCGGCACCGAATTTTTCGGGTGCGAGACGGCGATCCTGTGCGGGGCGATGAGCTGGGTCAGTGAACGCCATCTGGTGGCGGCGATTTCCAATGCGGGCGGGTTCGGGGTGATTGCCTGCGGCGCGATGACGCCCGAGTTGCTGGACGCGGAGATTGTCGCCACCAAGGCGCTGACGGACAAGCCGTTCGGCGTGAACCTCATCACCATGCATCCGCTGCTGTTCGACCTGATCGATGTGTGCGCGAAGCATGATGTCGGCCATGTCGTGCTGGCTGGCGGCCTGCCGCCCAAGGGCAGCATCGAGGCGATCAAGGCCAAGGGCGCCAAGCTGATCTGTTTCGCGCCCGCTCTGGCGCTGGCCAAGAAGCTGGTGCGGTCGGGCGTGGATGCGCTGGTGGTGGAAGGCATGGAAGCGGGCGGCCATATCGGCCCGGTCGCGACCAGCGTGCTGGCGCAGGAAATCCTGCCGGAAATGGGGAGCCAGGTGCCGGTCTTCGTCGCGGGCGGCATCGGCCGGGGCGAGGCGATCGCCGCCTATCTGGAAATGGGTGCGGCGGGCGTGCAGCTGGGCACCCGCTTTGCCTGCGCGAGCGAGAGCATCGCGCACCCCGCGTTCAAGAAGGCCTTTTTCCGTGCGTCGGCACGCGATGCGGTGGCCAGCGTGCAGATCGACCCGCGCTTGCCCGTCATTCCGGTGCGCGCGCTGAAGAATGCCGGTACGGAGGCCTTCACGGCCAAGCAGCGCGAAGTCGCCAACCTGCTGGACAGCGGCGCGGTGGACATGATGGAAGCGCAGTTGCAGATCGAACATTATTGGGCCGGCGCGCTGCGCAAGGCCGTGATCGACGGCGATGTCGAAGGCGGGTCGCTGATGGCAGGCCAGTCTGTCGGCATGGTCACGAAGGAAGAGCCGGTCGCCGACATCATCGCACAGCTGATGGCGCAGGCTGCCGACGCGCTGGAGCGGCGAGTCGCTTAAAGGGTTGCGGTGAGTCGCGGGTTAGGCATATTCCCCCTGACCCCCCATGACGGGTACGACCGGCATGACCGGTGCCTATCGTCCTGCCGGAGAATTTGATGTTGTCTTCGCGCCTTATCGGCCGTCTTTCCCTTGTCTCGCTGGCCGTGCTGGCGGCCTGTTCGACCCCGCCGCCTCCGCCGCCGCCCGCGCCCC
>JAGVJS010000250.1 GCA_020051025.1 Sphingobium sp.
CCATCGTCGTGACTGGCGTGCGCGGTGCGCGTGCCCGCACTGTGGCCGACAGTCCGGTGCCGATCGACGTTATCGACACGCGTGAATTGCAGGCAACAGGCCGCGTCGGCCTTAAGGACATATTGGGCAACATCGTGCCGTCGCTGACCGTGCCGGCCCTGGGCGGGGGCGGCACGTCGTCCGGCGCCAAGCCCATTTCGATCCGTGGCCTCAGCGGAGACTATGTGCTGGTGCTGGTCAACGGCAAGCGCCGCCATACGACGTCCCTCATCAATAATCTCTCCCGCGTCTCGGGGGGCAGCACCCCGGTCGATATCGACTTGCTCGCTGCCAATGCCATCGGCCGTGTCGAGGTTCTGCGCGACGGCGCAGCCGCTCAATATGGGTCTGACGCCATCTCCGGCGTCATCAACTTCATCCTCGACGCCTCGCCTGAAGGTGGCGCGTTCGCCACCACCACCGGCAGCCATTATGAAAAGGGCGGGGAACTGATCCAGCAATCGGTCAGCTACGGCACCCGCCTTGGCGCGGACGGAGGTTTTGTGCGGTTCGCGGTGGAGGGCAAGTTCCACGACCGGGCTGATCCGTCGGGCGCGATCGTCGCGGACTCGGTCGATCTCTATCCCCGCCTGGCCGATGGCTCCCGCGATCCCCGGGAAGCGACGATCAATCGCAATCGCGCCGGCAATTATGGTCGCACCAATCGCGATTATATCGTCAACGGCTCCTATAATGCGGAACTGCCCCTGAGCGATGCCACGACGCTCTACAGCTTCTCAACCCTCAGCTATCGCGACATCAAGGATGGCCGGGGCCAGTTCAACGCGAACAACATCAATTCGCTGCCGGAAATCTATCCCAACGGTTTCCTGGCCAAGCGTCGCATCTGGGAAACCGACTTTCAGGTAACGGTCGGCGCGCGCACCACGCTGGCGGGCTTCGATGCGGATTTCAGCAGCAGCTTTGGTCGGGATGATGTAAAGCTGGGCGCGGTCGATACGCTCAACCCGTCGCTTGGGCCGAGCAGCAAGACCAGCTTCTTCATGGGCAAGCAGATTTCCAGCCTCTGGGTCAACAATGCCGATTTCAGCCACAGCTTCGATCTGGGGCTGGCCGAACCGCTGACGCTCGCTTTCGGTCTTGAACATCGGTGGGAGCGATTCCAGAACAAGGCAGGCGAACCGGACAGCTACCGTGACGGCGGCTATGTCATCCCGACCGGCACCACGCCTTTCCAACTGGCCTATGGGGGTCAGCGCCCGGCGGCCAGCCTTGTTTCCTTTACCGGTACGACGGCGGCGGATGCCTTCGTCCTTACCCGCAACAATGTCGCCGCCTATGTCGATATCGGTGCCAATATCACCTCGGCTTGGTTCGTGGGCATTGCCGGGCGGGCGGAACATTATACCGACAGTTCAGGCGAAACGGTCAGCGGCAAATTCTGCACCCGCTATGAGATACTGCCGGGCTTCGCCCTACGTGGCGGCGTCAATACCGGCTTTCGCGCACCGTCACTGGCGCAGCAGGGTTTCTCCACTTCCCAGAATACCAGCATCATCATCAATAGCGACCGCGTGCCGCAACTGGTGAAGTTCCTCGCCCCAAACGACCCGATCGCCGGCTATTTCGGTGCTAAGCCGCTAACGCCGGAAAAGTCGCTGAACTTCACCGCGGGCGCGACGTTCGAAAGCGGGCCGTTCCGTCTGACCGTCGATGGCTATCAGATCCGCATCAGGGACCGGATCGTAAAGACCGAGATCCTCAACAGTGCGGAGGCGAAGGCGATCCTCGCCAGCCCGGACGTCACGGCCATCCTCGCAGCGCGCGGCGTACCAGGTATCAGCAGTGCGCAATTCTTCATCAACGGCGTCGATACCCGCACTCGCGGGGTGGACGTCGTGGCGGAATATACATGGCACACAGGCTCGCTGGGCGATTTCAGGCTCAACGCCGCCTATAGCTACAACAAGACCAAATTGCTGGATGTCGCGGCCAATCCCGCCAACCTGTCCAACACCGTCCTGTTCGGTCGTCAGGCACGCGCCGACCTCACCAGTGCGACACCGCGTGACAAGCTGGTGCTGAGCAGCGAATGGACGCTCGGCAAACTGCGCAGCCTGCTGCGCGTGACCCGCTTCGGCAAATATACCGAAACCGGCACCAGCCAGACGTCGACGGCGGACGATCGCATCTTCAACCCCAAATGGGTGACCGATCTGGACGTTTCCGCGCAACTCACCCCGACCATCAACATTGCGGTGGGCGCAAACAATCTGTTTGATGTCTATCCTGATGATATCGGCGTGATCCAGGCCAATACCGGGGCGGGCCTCTACGGCAATTTCGCTCCCTTCGGCCTTAGCGGCGGCTTCTATTATGCACGGCTGGACGTGAAATTTTGATCGCCGGCCGTCCCGCCTCTTCTGCAAAGGCGGGACGGCCGAGGTTTAACCATCAACCTCGCCGCGCGACTCAGCCAGCGCAGCAAGGATGACGGACGTTTCGGTGCGGACCAGCCAGTCAGGGCTGACATCGACGAAGCGCACGATCCGGTCGCCGTCGATGATGATAACGGCTGGTTGAGGGAACTCCGCACTGCCCGTCCCGGTCAGTTCGCCGATCCAGCCGGGCGTGGGCTGGCCTTCAGGCACGACATCGCGATCGAAGCTGATGCCGAATCGGCGCGCCAGTTCGTTGCCGCGATCGCTCGTCACCGGAAAGCCCAGTCCGTGACGTTCGCCGATTGCGGCCAGTCCCTTCTCCGGCAGGTGCGGGCTGACCGCGATCAATGGAATACCGGCGGCGTCCAGTGCAGGACGCAACTGACGGTCATAATAGGGCAGAGCCAGATTGCAGGCAGGGCAATCGGCGAAGCGGAAGAAGATCAGCACTGCCGGCCCGGCTGCCACCAGACCGTCCAGCGCCAAGCTTTGTCCGTCCGCCTGCTCCAGCGCGAAAGGCTCGACAACATCGCCTGTCTGTACCACCGCTTCGGGATCGAAATCGGCGACCAGGCGCGCGCGCCGATCGACATTCTTGGCCAATTGAGCCGGTTCCCAGGTGTGGATGCGTTCCGCGTGCAGGGCCTCAAATTGCGCGGTCAGGCTTTCCGTTTCCGCCATGGATGTTCCTTTCGGCTTGAAGCGCGCCCGGCATGGGCGCGACCCAGACTAAGAAGCGCGCGTAGCGACGACCAATGCGCAATCGTGTTTGTCTATGACCGACGCTCATAAAGTCGAATGATCCCCGGCAGTGCATCGGGTGTCTGAGCGAGGCGAGTGGCAGGCTTCGCTGAACGAGCGGTTGCGCTCAAGGCACTCCGCTTTGACAGTCGCTTTTCCCGACTTGGCCTGGTGGCCCTTATCGGGAAGCGAAAATGCCGGGTTCATTTCCGAACTAGCTATCGACGGCCATCACGCAGGTGGTTAGAGCGAGCCTATGACATCACAGATAACGATACGCCGCCCGGATGACTGGCATGTGCATTTGCGCGATGGCGCGATGCTGGAAGCAGTGGCTGGTTATACGGCGCGCCAGTTCGGGCGTGCCATCGTCATGCCGAATCTGACACCGCCCGTCGTCAACGTGGCCGCGGCGGCGGCCTATCGGGATCGTATTCTCGCGGCCTTGCCCCAGAATGCCGATTTCACCCCGCTCATGACCTGCTATTTGACGGACGGCGCGGACCCGACGGAAATTGAAAAAGGCTTCGCACAAGGCGTGTTCGTTGCCTGCAAGCTATATCCTGCCCATGCCACGACCAATTCGGCTCATGGTGTGACCGATATTCGTAAACTCACCGATGTGTTGGAAACGATGCAGCGGATCGGCATGCCGCTTTTGATCCATGGCGAAGTGACCGATCGCGATATCGACATTTTCGATCGGGAAGCGGTTTTCATCGATCGTATTCTGACCCCGCTGATCCGTGATTTTCCTGCGCTAAAGATCGTACTGGAACATATCACCACGGCCGAATCCGCAGAATTTGTTGCCGACAGCGGGTCTCAGATCGCTGCGACGATTACGCCGCAGCACCTCATCATCAATCGCAATGCGATTTTCGATGGGGGCATCCGGCCCCATGCCTATTGCCTACCCGTCGCCAAGCGCGAACGTCATCGCCTCGCCGTACGCAAGGCGGCGGTCTCGGGCTCTCCGAAATTCTTCCTCGGCACCGACAGCGCCCCTCATGGCATCGATCGCAAAGAGGCGGCTTGTGGTTGCGCCGGCATCTTCAATGCCCCCTTCGCCCTCGAAAGCTACGCGCAGGTGTTCGAGGAAGAAGGCGTCCTTGACCGGTTGGAAGGGTTCGCTTCCGAACATGGCCCTAAATTTTACGGCCTGCCGCTGAATGAAGGCACGGTAACGTTGAAGCGGGAAGATGTGATCGTGCCGGATGTAGTCGGGCAGGGCGACATCCGTGTCGTGCCCTTCCATGCAGGCGAGACGCTGCGGTGGCGGTTCGCGGACTGATCCTTTGCAGGTTTTCCGACGCCGATAGCGGGTGACAGACCATTTCTGTTACCCGCCCGGACAGGGTCAGTAGACGTCCCGGCGATAACGGCTATCCTCGGCCAGCGTTGCCAGAACATCCTCGCCCAATATCCGCGCCAATCCGTCATGAACGCCCTATTGACCCCAATCGTAATGTCATAAATGTTGCTTAAAATTTCTGGTTATCGCAGAAATGTGGCGCGTCATGTTGCAATATAATAGTCTTTTGAGAATTCCTGGCCTTGATATGCTTTTCGCATGGTCCACGGATGAGATTGTGTCGACCAGTAGCTGTCTGATGTCGGCAGACCCAGGGCCAGCAAACTTTCCGACGTGATGTACATGCTGCCAGCGTTGGAATAGACGTCGCCCAGCGACGGCTGGTGCCGTGCGAAGCCGATGGTGAGAAATCCGTCGCTTGTGAAATTGCTGGGATCGTTAAAGGTCTTGCGCTGGGTTGCCATGGTGGCGGCGCGGACTTGACCTTCAGGTAGTTTGCCATTCAGCAATTTACGCCACGCCAGAAAGGCCAAAGGCTGATGCACCGCTGTGCGATAGGTGAGCGACCGACCGATCGGCGGGAAAGCGCCATCCGGTCCGATCATGTGTTCCAGTGCCTCCCCAAAACGTTGCATCCGCTTAATCTGCGTGGCCAGCCGTTCCTTGATGTCGAGCGCATTGAAGCGGGCGCCGGTGCGGTCCATTACATCCAGTATTTGCGTTAGCATCGGGTGGATGACGTAGCTGTTATACATGTCGTAATGGGAATGTGGCCCATCTGCGTACCAACCGTCACCGACATACCATTCCTCGAACTTGCGTAGGGTAAGGTCAACGCGGATCGGGTCCCACTGCGCGCCAACCGAGAGCAGGAACACTTCGTTCATGGCAGCAAACAACAGCCAGTTGGTGTAGGGCGTCGCGACCCGGCGCAAGCCCTGGATTTCCGAAATGATCCGGTTTTTTATTTTGCGGTCTAGCGGTTCCCAGAGGGTTTGCGGCGCGCGCAGCAGGGCACTGGTAAAATACGCAGAATCGACCAACGGCTGCCCCTCTGCCTGCCAGAGTAGATAGTCGGGACTTTTGGGATCAACGCTGTGAACATAGCTCTGCAGGGCTTGCGTGCGCAGTTGCTCGCGCAGGCGGCTTTCTGAGCTGCCGTCGTCGGGTAGCGCCAGCCATGGGGCGATACCGGCGCGGTTCACGACGCCTGCGAGGAAAGCAGACGGTCAGCACCCCGGAGATAGAAAATTGGATGCTGAGAGTCTGAAATGGGTCGACGCCGGTAGACGTCAGCTAAGTCTCTCTCGAATGTCAGCGTCACAACGAACTGGATGGCAGATGTCAGACACTGTCGCGCCAACTGTTATTGCGCGGCGCCTTGCCGAAGTCTTCCACTTTAATGGATGGTGCAATGGGCAGCTATTTGTCAGTCCAAGCCACACCGATCTGCATTTTCAAGCTCGCAGCATCCTCATCCATCGGACGAAATCCGCACTTGCGTTAGGCTGGGTATCATTATTTGCCCAAGACCAGAGCAGAATAGTGTGCGCGCGCGCCTGTCGGGGGGGCATCCCGAAGGCAGTCTTGAACGCGCGATTGAAAGAAGACTCGCTGGAGAAGCCGCATTCATAAGCGATTTCCGCAATCTTGCGACGACGATTTTCGGGTGCAGTCAGTGCTGTCGCTGCAATGGTCAGCCGTCGGCGACGTATATAATCGGCAATCCCCCCCATCATGTCGAAAGCGCGATACAGGGATGCTCTCGACATGCCGAGCGAAGCCGCCAACATATCGGCATCCAGGTCAGGATCGCGCAATCGCCGGTCTATCTCCGTTGTGAGCCGACTGATCGGAGAAGGGGTGATCGTGGCGGTCGAAAGGATCTGGCTGTTTGAAGCCGCAAGAAGATTGGTGATTAGCGCGACTGTCGATCTGGCCGCTACTTCTGCCTCATCGGCAGCAAGGGCGGTGATGCGTTCGGCCAAGGCGATCATATAGCTTGCCAGCATGCCCGCAATCGCGCCGCCTGTCGGCAGGACCAGGCCGTGCAGAATGTCCATACGACTATTCGTCGGCTCGAAAAAGGCCCGCGGGATCAGCAATGAGATATTACTGAAGTCGCTGGCCTGCGTTTGCAGAGTCTGGGCCAGATCGAATATCACTATGTCGCCTGCGCCGACCGTCACGGGTTTATCGCCAGCCACCCCGTCAAAGCCGCCTTCAACATAGAGTTGGACCAGAAAATGATCCAGTCCGCTCGATCCTACGAGCGACGGTGATCGATCAAATGTGAGTGCCGAAGATCGGAAAGTGCCAAGCATGATGGTGCCCAGGTGCCAGGCGATCAGGTCCAGCTGATAATCGCCGTCCGATCGCCTGGTAATGGAAAAGACATCCTGGACCGATTGCTCAAATGCAGCAAACGCCACCGACCCGGAAACGTCATCGGTAGATACCTAGAAAAAAGGGATACCGTTGTCTGAGGATGTTGTCATCGAGCGAACCAATAAACCATTAGAATCGAACATGATTAAGTTTGATTTTACGCTTTATGCCCATTCCGTCTCATAGTTCCAGCATTCTGTATCAAGACACCGCCAAAACGTTGACTTGCAGCCGTCCGGCAGACGAATTGCGTCCCGGGACGGCTGGCGGGTCTATGGGGGCCTCCCTTCGTCTAGGGTCACTTGGGGGGATTTTGCCATGTTCGCTGTAGGCATTTCGCGCAGCTTCTTCTTCGTGCGTACGCCGGAGGGCGATGGGCAAGAGGCTATTCTCGACCTTTCACCCTATTTCGAGACAAAGCCTGTTTCCAAGCGAAAGGCTTTCGTTGCCGGGACGGCCATGGTCGCTGCGTTGGCCTGCATGTCCTTCGCCGATCGCGCGGAAGCCGCCGGAGCCTGTGGCGACGTCAGCGAACAAGGCAGTGTGATCTGCGACGAAAGCGGCAATCCGTTTGCCGATGGCATTGCCTATGAGGCCCAGCCTTCGGCCGCTGATCCGGCATCTGACCTGCTGGATCTGGACGTGCTGGTGCGCAGCGGCGTCGCAATCGCTATGCCGGCCTACGGCAATGCCGCGCCTGCGATCGATCTTGCGGCGGCAAACGCCACCTCGGTCTCGCTATACGCGGAAGAGGGCGCCGTAGTCTTGACCGAAGGCGCCGACCAAGGCGGCCTGAAGATCAGGACGGCAAACGGCGACATTACGGCTATCGCCCCGGATATAGTGACGGTCGGTAACTCGGCACGCGGCATCGATCTTGAAACCAACAACGGAGCGATCGACCTGTTCGCCCGCTCCGTCATCACCTATGGCGACGACGCCCGTGGAATCGATGCGCGCGCGCTGAACGGCGGCGACGTGACGCTGATCTCCGAAGGGCCGATCGCTACTTATGGCGACCGGAGCGCTGCCGTCGCGGCCGGCGCGCGGATCACGCCGGTTAGCGGATCGGGTGTCGTGACCGTCAGCATCGGCGACATTTCGACCTGGGGTGATGGCAGCGACGGCGTAATCGCGCGCGGTGCAGACGTCGCAATTGCCCTCAATGGCGATATCATCACGCGCGGCCAGAACTCTTATGGCGCCTATGTTCGTTCGACGCAGGGCGATGCGTTGGTCGGCACATTCGGGATGATCGAAACCTTCGGTATCGGCAGCGTGGGCATCGACGTCTATGGCGCCGGCGATGTCGCGGTTGTCGGCGGTGGCAGCGTCGTCACCCATGGTGCGCTCTCGACCGGTGTGTCCGCGCGGTCCGATGCGGGAGACGTCGTGATAGACCTCGCCAGCGTCCATGCGACGTCCGTTGATTATAGTGGATCGTTCGGCGTTCTGGCCAGCACCGGCAGCGGCGATGCGCTGGTACGCATAACTGATGCTTCAACTGCCGCCGGGGGCGTTCGTACGGTCAGCGCATTCAGTGCATTGGGTGATGCCGCGATCATATCGACGGGCCTGATCGCCGCGACGGGCGAACGCGCCGTCGCCGTGGACGCCAGCGCGACGAACGGCAACGCCGTGGTCGCCGTGCAGGATGTGGTCGTCACCGGCTATCGCTCCACCGCCATTGCAGTGGAAGGCTATTCGGCGGGCGTTCTGATCGATGGCACCGTGTCTGCCCAGGGTGGCGGCAATGGCAGCGATTTTGCGGTTCGGGTACGCGGCGAGCGGCCCTATATACCCGGATCGGTCGAAATCGGCCCGGACGGCGAATATGTCTATACCGACGGCAGCTTTGCCGACACGGGCGGCGATATCACCATCGTCAACAATGGCACGGTCGAGGCTTCGGGCGGCGGCGTAGGTGGCCTTTCCGCCTATACGCCCGGCGCGGTGACGGTCAGCGGCAACGGCAATGTGTTCACGCAGGGCGACGAGGCCAAGGCGATCCAGATCCTCGCCGGTGCCGATGTGACGGTCGATCTGAACGATGTGGCGACGTCGGGCGATTTCTCCACCGCTCTGGAGATCGAGACCCCAACCATCGCCACAGTCACGGTCGGATCGATCACGACGGAAGGTGCAGGGTCTCACGGCATCACCATTGCCGGGCGTACAGAGACCTATAATCTGCCGGGCTATTATGTCGGCGACGTCTATTATGACGGCGAACAGGTATCGATCGCCAAGCCAGCAACAGCGGCAGGCATTCAGGTGGGCAGCGTCACCACGAGCGGCGGGTCCGCCAACGGCATCACGGCTTATGTTCTGGGTGACGTCGCGATCGCCGCCGGCAATGTGAACACGACCGGTGCCCGCGCCACCGGCATTACGACCCGCAGCGGGGGCGACGCATCCATCCTGGTGGATACGCTCTCTACCGAGGGGCGAAGGGCCGACGGCATCTTCGCCAGTGCTTTGGGTGAAGTTGTCATTGGGGTAGGGTCGGCCAGCACGGCAGGCGATCGTGCGACCGCGATCAGGACGGTGTCCGCCGGTGACGCGACCGTTATCCTCGGTGAACTGGCTTCTTCCGGTAACACCGCCACCGGCATCGACGTTACGACCGCCGGCGTGGCAAATGTCGCGCTTGGCGCCGCCACGCTGGATGGCGATTACAGCACGGGCATCAGCATCAGCGCGTCGGGCGGCGCCAATGTTGTCGCGGGCGATATCAGTTCGGCTGGCTATTATGCCACAGGTATTTCTGTGGCGACGTTCGGTGATGCTACGGTCGCGCTCGGATCAGCTGACATTTCCGGAACCTACGCTAACGCGATCGATATTACCGCCAATGGCGATACCACCGTCTATGCGGGACAACTGACAATCGAAGGCTATCTGGCCGACGGCATATTGGTGATGACGGAGGGTTCAGCCAATATCGCCCTCCAGTCCGCCAGCGTTTCCGGCGTCTATAGCAATGCGATCGACGTCACGGCGGCAGGTGAGGTGGGTATCGTCGCAGGTCAGTTGGCCATCGAAGGCGAGAGCTCGCAGGCCATATTGGTATCAAGCGGCGGCAGCACCACGATCGGACTGGGGTCAGGCCACGCAACGGGCGACTATAGTGGCGTGATCAGCGTGGATTCAGCGGGGGATGTGAATATTCTAGCCGACCAATTATCCGCGACCGGCAACTACGCTGGTGGCATCTATGTCTATAATGGCGGCATGGCGACCCTTGCCGTCAATGCTGTCACGGTGCAGGGCGAATCCAGCGCGGCGATCGATGTTACCGCCGCCGGCGGCGCGGATATCTTAGCGGGCCAGGTCACAGCGAAAGGTGATTATGCGAGCGGCGTGAGCGTATCGACCTATGGCCCCGCCAGCGTCGCGCTCAATGCTGTGTCTGTATCGGGCCTTGAAAGCCAGGCGGTCAGGATTTCCTCGGGCGCGGACGCCTATGTCGGCATCGGTTCGATCATGGCGAGCGGCGCCGACAGCGTCGGCCTGGCGCTTCAGACCGCCGGTGCCGCCAACATCCTGGTCGGCGCAGGCACCGTAAACGGCGATGGCGCCAGCGCGATCGACGTCATGGCGGGTCAGGATGTCGAACTGACCGTGGGCGATCTCAGCGTCAGCGGCGATGGTGCGCGCGGCGTCAACGTCTTCAGCGGCGGTGCCGCATCGGTGACCGTGCTTGGTGCCGTCACAGGTTCTGCCGATCAGTTGCGTGGCCCGGACGTGCCCGTCGGTCCCGGCGGCCGCATTCAGGACGCGGCCAGCGCTATCATCTCGGTCCAGGCGGCCGATGCCGCAGCCGTCTTTCATGACGGTAGCATCGCCACCTCGGGCACGCTGGAAGGCGGCATCGCAGTGCGCAGCCCGGGTGGTGCCTTGGTCAGCGGTACGGGCAGCGTATCGACCAGGGGCGACGGCGCCACCGGTATTTATGCGGGCGCGACCCAGGGCAATGTGGCGATCTCGACCGGCACCGTCTCGACGCAAGGCGATAATGCGAACGCTGTGCATGCGCGCAGCTACGTCCGCGCCTATGCGGATGTCGCGTCGATCACCACCAGCGGCGATGGGTCGATCGGCCTGCTCGTGGAAGCGGGCGAAGTTGCCGCCGCCATGACCGGCTCGATCACCACCAGCGGTGCGACAGCACACGGCCTCGTCTCGCACAGCTATGGAGCGGCCTATGGCGCGGCGCAGAGCATCACCGTGACCGGCGCGGGCGCGCTCGGCATGGATGTGTCCAGCTACGCCCAGGGCAAGGCCATGGCGGTCGCCGGTACGGTCCATGTTGCTGACGGCCGCGGCATCGGCGCCTTCGCCGCCAACGGCGTGGCCTCTATCACGGTCGAAGAACTCATCCAGGCGAATGACACCGGCGTCGGTTCCGGCCTTGCCGCCAACGGCGCGACTGGCGCATCCATCACTTTTGGATCGGTGCAGAGCAGCGGCGACGGCAATACGTCAGCGGTCGCGGCGTCCTCGACGAGCGGCGATATCCTGATCCAGGGCGATAAGATCATAGTAACTGGCGACCGACGCAACGGTGTGTTGGCCGTTGGCACGAACGCTGACATCACCATCGCGATCAGCGGGGCGGTCACTACCGACGGCGCTGGGGCTACCGGGATCTACGCTGCGACCGGCGGCGCAGTCGATATCGCCGCAAACCGCGTCGTGACCAATGCAACGCGTTACGCCTCGATCGAGGCGCAGGGCGCGAGCGTGACATTGCGCGCCAACAGAGTGGAGGCGAGTGGCGACAATGAAACCGAAGGCGCACTGGCGGCAGTGATGGCGAGCGGCGCGACCTCTGCCGATGTAACGGTCGGCACTGTGCTGGCCAATGGCACGGGCCGCGACGGCGTGGCCATCGTCTCTGATGGGACTGGCGCGTTGACGGTCGTGGCGGGCGGGACCGTCTCGGCCACACATGATGCCGTGACGTTCCAGACCGGTCAGGGCGCCAGCCTGATCAATGCGGGCACGATCTCCGGCGGCAGCGGCGCAGCAATAAGGGCGACGGGCGCATCCATCGCAATCGTCAACAGCGGCACCATCTCCGGCACGCTGGCCTTGACCGATGGCAATGACAGCATCACCAACAGCGGCACTCTGCGGTTGACGGGCGGCACCAGCATGGGCGCCGGCGACGACCGTCTGGTCAACAGCGGCGCGGTGCTGCTGGCCGGGGACTTGGATTTTGGCGCAGGCAGCGACGCCGTCGTCAACAGCGGCATCGTGCGCCTGGTTCCGAATGCCGCCACAGGGTTCGCGGCGCTTGCTGTAACGCCGGTCAGTCGCAGCGTGACGGGCCTGGAAAGCTTCACCAGCAGCGGCCTTGTAGACCTGCGCAATGGCACGGCGGGGGACATTTTGACGCTATCCGGCGCCTTCGTCGGCAATGGTGCGAGCACCCTTGGCCTCGACCTCGCTTATGGCACGTCGATCATTGCCGACAAGCTGGTGATCGGCGGCGCGGCGACGGGGTCGACGATAGTGGCGCTCGACATCAGCGGTACGCCGGAACTCGGTCGTAGCCCGACGCTGATCCAAGCCGGGGCGGGTACTTCAGCTACCGCCTTCACTTTGTCCGCCAACCAGGTTTCGAACGGGCTGTTCCAGCGCGGTCTGGTGTTCGACACAGCGACCAACGGCTTTGCGCTGGCGATTGCGCCTTCAACCGCGGCCTATCGCCTGCTCAATGTCGGCGAAGCGGCACAGTCGCTTTGGATCGAGAGCGCCGACAGCGTGGCGGCGCATCTCATCGCCAATCGCGATGCGGGCGTGACCGGTTCCGGTTTCTGGATGTCGGCGGTCGGTGGGGTCGCCAAGCGTGACGAAGCCGGTATCTTCAATGCCTTCGGCTTCGATCAGGCGGCGAATATCGGCTATAAACAGGATGTGTTCGGCAGCCAGCTGGGCTTCGATATGGGAAGCAGTAATATCGGCTTCGGCCTGACTGGCGGCTATGCGACTTCGGTTGTGGGTTTCTCTGGATCGGCCGACCGCATCAGCTTCGACGCCTGGAACCTGGGCGCTTATGCAAGCTTTAGCAGCGGCATATTGTTCGCCAGCGCTCTGGCCAAATATGACTTCTACGACATTGATGTGAAGCTGGCTTCGGCAGGTGCGGACAGGCAAAAGATCGACGGCAGCGCCTATGGCGCGCGCGGCGAGATCGGCCTCAGCCTGGGATCGGAGGCTTTCCATATCGAACCGGTCGCCAGCGTCTCCTGGCAGCATGTTTCCATCGACCCGCTCGACCTGCCTTTGACGGTTGATTTCGATGATCTGGAAGGCGGTCGGGCCAGTGCTGGACTGCGTCTGCGCTCGAAGCGCGACATTGGGGGCGGTGCGAAGCTCAACCTCTATGCCCAGGGCGACTATGTTCAGCCCTTTGGTGGCAAGGCGGCGGTGACGTTCAGCACCACCACGACCGGCGTCTCTTTCGACGATGACAGGATCGGCGCCTATGGCAAGGGCCGGGTCGGGCTGTCTATCACGCAGGGGCGCATTACCGGCTTTATCGAGGGCGATGCCCGCTTCAGCAGCGATTATCGCAGCGGTGGCGGCAAGGTCGGCCTGCGGATCGGCTTCTGACATTCAATCGGGGAGATGATTGCCGCGCACACGTTGGGGGCTTAATCCTCGAACGCCTGCGCCGTGATCATCCTCCTTCACGATTCTGGATACTGCATGTCTTCGACCACACCCTCGCCCGCTGTGAACCAGGCGACCAATCTCACCGTATCGCGGGGGCTTGCCGGCTGGCTTACCCAGCACCGCACCAGCATGGCGTTCAGTTGCTACCAGAGCGGGCAGTTATTCCTCGTCGGCGTGCTGCCGAACGGCAGTGTGTCGTTCAATCAGCAAAAATTCACCCGCGCCATGGGTTTGTGCTGGCAACCGTCTGGCCGTCTGTATCTCGGCGCGCTTGATCAGGTATGGCGGCTGGAAAATATGCTGCGCCCCGGCGAAATCGGCAATGGATCGTTCGATCAGGTGCTGATACCCCGCAATGCGCAGACGACGGGGGACATCGACATCCACGAACTGGGCGTCGATCCCGATGGGCACGTGCTGTTCGTCAACACCAAATATAGCTGCCTGGCGACGCTCGACGTGCGGCATAGCTTCAGGCCGCTGTGGAAGCCGCCCTTCATTTCCCGCCTTGCCCCGGAGGATCGCTGCCACCTGAATGGCCTTGCAATGGTGGACGGCGCGCCGGCCTATCTGACAGCGGTCAGCCGCAGCGATGTCGTGAACGGCTGGCGTGAGCGGCGGCACGAGGGCGGCGTCCTCATCGACTATCGCGACGGCCGTATCGTCACAGACCAGTTATCGATGCCGCATAGTCCTCGCGTCGACCGCGACGGCAGCGTCGTCCTGCTCGATTCCGGTCGCGGCCGCATCTGTCGCGTCGATCCCGTCAACGGCACGCGCAAGGACATCGCTTTCTGTCCCGGCTTCTTGCGCGGTCTTGCGCTGCACGACGGTTTCGCCTTTGTCACCCTGTCCAAGCCGCGCAACGGAACCTTCGCCGGCCTGCAACTGGACGACGAAATGAACAGCCGAGACGCAACCGCCTGGTGTGGTGTCATGATTGTGGACCTGTCCACTGGTGACGTGGTCGAATGGATCAAGCTGGACGGGTTCATCGCTGAATTGTTCGATGTGGTCGCCATGCCAGGTGTGCGTTGCCCCATGGCGGTTGGTCCTGGAACGATGGAGATGCAGAATAGCATCAGCTTTGAAACGCTGCCGGCGGATTGAGTTGGTATAATAATGCCATTACATCGTTTTTAGTGGCGCGATATATTTTTAATGCAACCGTTATTTTATCAGATATATTTCAATTTATAATAACGATTATAAGTTTTTATTATAAAATAAGACGTTGAAAATATATGTCGATAACACGTGGTTGAACATTCAGAGTCGGATAGTTTCGGGCATGGTCGATCATGTAGTCGAACGAGATTCGGCATTGGATGATATGTTGTCGGCATGAATGTGGCGCTTGCTGTCAAGCAGCCAGACGATCGCGATCCAGTTTTTGCAACAGCATCTCTACGTCCTTTGCGGGGATCGGCTTGCTGAACAGATAGCCCTGAATTTGTCCGCAACCTTCAGCACGCAATATGTCCAGCTGGTCGCTATTCTCCACCCCTTCTGCGGTGGTTTCCATGCCCAGCGCATCGGCCAGGGTAGTGATGGCTCGGATGATAGCGGTAGCCCCCTTGTGCGCGAGCAGATCGACGATGAAGCTGCGATCGATCTTTAGCTTGTCGAAGGGGAAGCTGCGCAGGTAGCTGAGCGATGAATAGCCGGTGCCGAAATCGTCCAGCGCCACGCGCACGCCCAAGGCGCGGAGCGAATGGAGCGAGGCCAATGTCGCCTCCACATTGTCGATGAACAGGCTCTCGGTGATTTCCAATTCCAGTCGCTGCGGTTCCAGGCCTGAACGCGACAGGCCCTGCAACACGATGCTGTTGAGGGTTGAACTGCGAAACTGGACTGGCGACACGTTCACCGCGACGCGAATATGGTCGGGCCATGACGAAGCCACCCTACAGGCTTCATGGATGACCCATTCGCCAATGGGAATGATAAGGCCGGTTTCTTCCGCCAACGGAATGAATTGCAGCGGAGACACAAGCCCGCGGACAGGGTGGTTCCAGCGCAGCAGTGCCTCAAACGCTGTCACGCGATTTTGTGATAGCCCGAACAGCGGCTGGAAGTGCAGCTCAAGTTCGCCGTTGCGCAGAGCGTCGTGCAGATCGACTTCCATGGCTCGGCGCGCCTGCGCTTCCGCATCCATCGCGGCTTCGAAGAAGCGGTGGCTGCCCTTGCCGTCCTGCTTGGCGCGATAGAGGGCGAGGTCGGCATTCTTCAGCAATGTGGTCGCATCCGTGCCATCCTGCGGCGCGAGCGCGACGCCGACACTGGTGCCCGTGACGATGCGATGGCCGTTGACCTGGAAGGGCAGGGTCAGACCGTTCACGATGGCGCGACCGATCTGGTCGGCATTGCTGGCCCCATCTTCCACCACGATCGCAAATTCGTCGCCGCCCAGCCGCGCAACGAAGCCGGTCGGGCAGACCTGCGTCAGCCGCGCTGCGACCTCGCACAGCAATGCGTCGCCCATCGGATGCCCCAATGTGTCGTTCACCGCCTTGAAATTGTCGAGATCGATGCAGAAGAGCGCGAACCCCTCCTTGCCGGCGCGTTGCAGGAAGACGGCAATCTGTTCTCGCAGCAGCGTCCGGTTAGCGAGGCCGGTCAGATCGTCGTGGAAAGCCATGTGGGCGATTTGTCGCTCACGCGTCTCGACGGCATTGACCATCCGGTTGAAACTGCGCGCCAGTCGCCCGATTTCGTCGCGAGTCTCGACCTTCACTTCGGCATGTTCGCCGGAACTGACCCTGCGGGCGGCGCTTTCCAGCGCGATGATCGGCCGGGCAAGGTTACGGGACATGGCAAAGGCGCCCCAGATCGCCAGAATCGTGCCGATCAGCCCGAACGCCATCAACGCTGTCAGTATCGGCGAATAGGCGACCATCGCATCGGTCAGGCTATATTCCAGCACCAGCATCTGCGGTGCGGAGGGTACTAGATTTTCCACTGGTCGCGCCTGGACCAGCATATCTTCCGATCCGCGCGTCCATTCGCGCGTGGTGATTTCCGCGCTCTTGGCTGCGCGCAGACTGGCGGGCAGGGCGGCGATCGGCAGCAATTTGGGATGAAGGTCGGCTGTCGACAGTTGCGCCAGCTGCTGCAATTCGGCCGGACCCATATTCTTGGAGAAGACTACCCATCCGATCAGACTGGGTGCCCGCACCGGCGAGGCGGCGACCATATGACTGTGCGTGCCCCAACCGACGATGCCCTGCAACTGGCCGTTGTCGAGTGCGTCGTAGAGCTGGCTGGATTCCGCTTCCGTCAACTCGTCCGTGTCGCCGGACAACGATCCGTCGACCGACACGAACAGCGCATGATCGATGCCGAACCGGCCTTTCAGGCTATCCAGCGCCGATGATATTGTGGGGGCATCATTAGTGCCAACCGCCGTACGGAAACCGAAGTCGCTGGCCAGCACCGTGGCGCTCTGGTCGAGCTGGCGGAATTGCAAGGTTGCCATGCGCGCGAACAGGGCGCTGCCTGCCGCCATTTCCTGACGGACAGTTCGGTCGGCATAGGCTTCGATTGCATTGCGGGTGGCATAGACCGATACACCCATTACCGCTACGAACAGCCCGCCGTAAAGCAGTGTCATCTTTACCGTCAGGGCCGACCGCATGCGCAGCACCTCCCGCCGCCATCGTCGCCGAAGGACGGCGCTGTTCATCAGAGGCTCGCGCGCAGCGCCACGCTGGCGCTCCGTCCGACAGAGCCGCTGCCCGGGATCGGCACCAACAGCAGTTGCTCGTTATTCTTGGCCTTCATCAGCGGATGCCAAATGGTGACCTGTGCCGTGCCTGCGGCAAGGCCAGGAATGCGTACCTGGCCGTTTCCGCCGCTTTTGGCGGCGAAGGGTGTGTCGACCACCTTGATAAAGCCGCTCATCTGGTCATGAATGTTGCACCCCAAGGCGACCGCTCCCGCAGTCTTGAATGTGTAGCTGCGAGCCTCGTCCTTGCCGAACAGCTTGATCTCGAACTTGGCTGGCTTGGAGAAGGAATAAATGTGATGCCGCACCTTGTCATGGTTGGGGAAGCGCACAGTTGCCCCCACTGGCACGATCAGGACATGGGGGGAGAAGGCGATATTTTCCTGCACCATGGTCGTGCCCCAGGGAAAGCGGATCGGCCCATCCGGCACGCCACCGGCCGGCCGCACAGTCACGACGGCATCGCTGACCGGCTTGCCTGTGGCATCGATGATCTTGAGGTCGAGATCGCCGGCATGGGCGGCGGAGGTGCCCAGCAGCAGGGCTAAGCCGGAAAGAATCAGGGAAGAGAGGATGCGCATGAGGCACCGCGGTAAAGGAGAAGGATAAATAAATGCTTAGTCCAATTCGGCGCATCTCTTGGCGTTTGAAGACAGAAAAAGATCCGATCTAACTTCACATTAATCTTGTTAAGTTAGGTGCCGGGCATGGATCTGATCAGACATGCCCTGACTACCGTATTGGCGTTCACCGCTTTTGCGCCGCCAACCGTCGATGCCCGGCCGCTTCGCAATGGTGGTAAGTTGTTGCTTGCCAACGGTATATCCTCGCTGGAGGGCGCCAGCGGCGGCGGGCTGACCCCTTGGGCGGTGATTGCTGGTAATGAGACCAGCGACGGCATGGGCCTGTCGGCCCATGGCACAGTGGTCGAGGTCAAGGATTATGACTATCAGAGCGCGGGCGCAGCGATCGGCTGGCGCGACCGGGTCGAGATCAGCTACGCCCATCAGGATTTTAACACCAACGAAATCGGCCTGGCGCTGGGCCTGGGCAAGGATTACGCCTTTTCGCAGGATGTAATTGGGGCGAAGCTGCGGGTGGCGGGCGATCTGGTCTATGACGCGCTGCCCGCCATTGCCATGGGCGTCCAATATAAGAAGAACAACAACGCCACCATCGTACGCGCGATCGGTGCGCAGCATGACGAGGGCGTCGATTATTATGCGTCGGTCAGCCGTCTGTTCCTGTCCCGGTCAATCCTGTTGTCGGGCACGGCGCGGCTGACCAAGGCGAACCAACTCGGCATATTGGGTTTTGGCGGCGACAAGCATGACAGTTACAGCCTTCAGTTCGAAGGGTCTGCGGCGTGGCAATTGTCGCGCAAGCTGGCCGTTGGCGGTGAATATCGCTCCAAGCCCGACAATTTGGGCATCGCGCGCGAAGATGACTGGTTCGACGGCTTTGTTGCATATGCGGTCAATCGCCATGTGACTGCGTCGGTTGCCTATGTCGACCTTGGCTCCATCGCGACGGTCAAGAATCAGCGCGGGGTCTTCCTGCAACTCCAGGCCGCCTTCTGATCTTTCCGGGATACGAATCCATGTCCATCCTTCTTTCCCTGTTCCTGCTCCAGGCCGCACCAGTCGCCGCGCCCAACGCCATGCCCGGTGAGGAAATTGTCGAACCTTACACGGTCGACAATCGCAACGCCGGCGCCGTGCCTTTTACCGGTGATGGCATGGCAAAGGCTTTCCACGGCCAAGATGGCATCCGCCGCATCGTCGATCGGATGGTAGACACCAATTTCGCCGACCCTGTGATCGGAGAGATTTTTGCCAATCAGGACAAGGTTCGGCTCAAGCGGACGATCTTCGAACAATTTTGCTACATCTTAAACGCCGGCTGTTCATATACGGGTCGCGACATGGCCACCGCGCACAAGGATATGGGCGTCCAGAAGGCGGACATGAACCGTCTGGTCGAGGTGTTGCAAGGCGCTATGACGGCGGAAGATGTCGATTTCCAGGCGCAGAACCGCTTTTTATCGAAACTTGCCCCGATGCGCCGCGAGGTGCTGCAAAAATAGGTTGGTGCTGATCAGCTTTACACACGATGGCAACTCGATCCCGATACGGCATCCGGGCGAAGACAGTAGCTGAACGGGAACGGAAGGCTCGATCTCTCCGAAAGGAAGCAATGCTGATTGCCTGTCGACACTCGCACGCCGGGCATTCTGGGCCAAAGGCATAATATAGGATCGCCAGGACGACCGTTGCGGCCTTATCTCTCCGTGGCTACGACCAACAACTGGCAATGTGGGTCTGACCTGCCCTCTCTTTTCTTCCAACAAAATATCCGATTTGGGGGGGGGCTGAACGGCGGATGTGCCGGGTGCTGGGTCAGCATCGATCCGGGATCACCATGGGAGAATGGCTATAACGAAAGCTTCAACGGGTCGCTTGGCGACGAACTGCTCAACGGCGAGATCTTCTACCGTCCCGCCGAGGTCAGGGTGCTGAACCGTCCGCCCGCACAGCAGTCTGGGATAGCGATCACCAGCACCGGAAACCGCGACACCGCCATATCCGGCCTCCGGTTCCGCCCCGCCCCCTTTCATATATAGCAGCGACGTGCTGGATCCATTGACAAGCCTATCAGTCCACTCGACGGGGGGAGATCAGCGGCGCGTGACGGCATCGCCCTCATCCGGAAAGCGGATCAGCGCGGGCACCTGCCGCGCTGTCCTCCAATCGGCTTTGACCGGCAGGCCGGCCATCAGTCGACCTCTTCGGGCAGCGCGCCGATCACTGACTTGACCTCCAGAAATTCCTCCAGCCCGAACTTGCCGAATTCCCGGCCATTGCCCGACTGCTTGTAGCCGCCGAACGGCATGTCGAAGGCAAGGCCGCCGGCGTTGACGAACACCGCGCCAGCGCGAATGCGGCTGACGAATTTGCGCGCGCGCGCCGGATCGCCCGCGACATAGGCGCCAAGGCCATAGGGCGTATCATTGGCGATGCGGATCGCATCCTCATCGTCATCATAGGGCATCAGGACCAGGACCGGGCCGAAAATCTCCTCCTTCGCGATGGTCATATCGGGCGTCACATTGGCGAAGACGGTCGGCTGGACGTAGCTGCCCGCGTCCAGCCCCGCGGGCCGCCCGGTGCCCCCGGTGACGAGCGTGGCGCCCTCATCGATGCCGGTCTGGATCAGGCCCTGAATCCGGTTCCACTGCCGCTGGCTGACGACCGGCCCGATATGATCGCCCTCCGCCTGCGGATCGCCGACCTGCTTGGCAGCGAACAGCGCGCCGACCTTCTGCGCCGCTTCGTCATGCTGCGAACGATGGACGAGCATTCGGGTGGGCGCGATGCAACTCTGGCCGCTGTTGAGCAGCACGCCACCCACGCCACCGGGCAGCGCAACATCCAGCGGCGTGCCTTCCAGAATGATGTTGGGTGATTTGCCCCCCAGTTCCTGCGCGACGCGCTTGACCGTTTCGGCGGCGTTCTTGGCCACCATGATCCCCGCGCGCGTCGATCCGGTAAAGCTCACCATGTCGATATCGGGATGCCTGGCGAGCGCGGTGCCGACGCCTTCGCCATCGCCCTGCACCAGGTTGAAGACGCCGGCCGGTACGCCCGCAGCCTCCAGCACTTCGGCGAAGATCGCGGCGCAGCTTGGCGCTTCTTCGGAGGCTTTGAGGATCATGGTGCAGCCCGCCGCCAGCGCCGGGCCGACTTTCGCCACGATCTGGTTCATCGGCCAGTTCCATGGCGTGATCAGCGCCACCACGCCAATCGGCTCGCGCACGACGCGGTTATCGCCGATCTTCTCGCTGAACTCATAGTGTTTGAGCGCACTCAGCGCCTGTCCCAGATGGCCAAGGCCTGATCCTGCCTGCGCCGTCTGGGCGATGGAGATGGGGCAGCCCATTTCGGTGGCGATGGCGCGAGCGATGTCGGGTACGCGCTTTTGATATTCGGCGATGATGCGTTCCAGCAAGGCGACCCGCTCTTCGCGACTGGTGAGCGAGAAAGTCTCGAACGCACGGCGGGCGGCGACGACCGCCGCGTCGACATCGGCGGCAGTGCCCAGGATCAGATCAGCGGCGCTCTGGTCGGTCGCGGGGTTAATGACCGGGACGGTGCGACCGCCCTGACTATCGACCCACTGACCATCGATATAATGTTGTTGCGTGTTGGGCATGATGAATGTCCTTATGCGGGGAGAAGGCCGAGTTCGGCGTCGGTGGCGGGCGTGCCCCATTTGTCGCGCGGCGGCAGGGGGCGGCTGTCCCAGGGGGGATCAAGCGTGAAGCTGGAGATGGTGCGGCCTTCGGGCAGGCGGCCGTTGCCGCCGCCTTGAGCATAATCATAATAGAGCGTCATCAGCTCGCGATGGCCATGATGGCGCTCAGCCACCGGATGCGACAGACAGGCATCGTGCCAGCGCAGCAGTCGGGTCAGATTCTGCGGGATCTGATAGGCTTCATAATGTTCGAGGAACCAGAGACGCTTGAACATCGGCGTGAAGGCGACCTCCGCCCAGCCGAACCGGTCGAACAGAAAATCCCCATCTGGCGCATAATGGCGCAGAAACGCGTCCAGCCGCGCATATTGAGCATCGACCTCGGCTCGATGCTCGTCGCGTTTGGCCGGATCACGGTTCAGGATCATGCGATAGCCCGCGCCGGTGAACTGGCCGTCGGTAGCGCACAGCATCGCTTCGACCGCATGTTCGAACGAATCCTGCCGCGCTACCGGCGGATCGGGAAAGCGATCCTCAAAATAGCGCATGATGACCATGCTCTCTTTCAGCGTCTCGCCATTTTCCAGTTCCAGCGCAGGGAGCGCGGTGGTGCCGTGCGTCCTGGCGAGCAGCCAGTCGGGCCGGGGCTGCGATATGTCGATCTCATGATCGGCCATGATGCCGTGCAGTCCCTTCAGATCGAGCAGTAACTCGATCCGCTCCGAAAAGGGGCAGCCGGGAATATGATACATGCGCAACTGCCCGCCGGGCGGTTCGTCCTGCCAGCCCATGGATCAGGCCGCCGTCGCGCTGGGGCGCGCTGGCATTTCGCTTTTCGACTTGGCGAACATCGCCTGCACGGCAGGGCGGGCGTTGATCCGCTCGATCCAGGCGACCAGATGCGGCGTCGCCGTCTTGTTGACGATGTCGGCATAGCCATGCTGCATCCCGTTCGCGATCGCGAAGTTGCAGATGTCGGCCAGCGTATATGCCTCGCCCGCGAGCCACAGGCTTTGCGACAGGCGCTTTTCCAGCCGGTCGATCGACACGCGGATCTTGCGCATTTCCTCGTCCAGCACCGCTTGCGGAAAGCCGGTGCGGGCGCTGCGCCACTTGGCCTGCTGTTCGGGGATCGGGATATGCTTCAGCTTCTCCTCAAACTCGGCGTCGGACAGCTTGCGCGCCATTGGGCCGATCATCCGTTCCCAGCCGATGGTCGACACGCACCAGCAGAAATATTCGTCCACCCATTTGGTCCAGACGCGCATTTCCGCGATCTGCACCGGATCGGCCGGGCGCAGGCGCGGCGCATCGGGGAAGGCATCCTCCAGATATTCGCAGATGACCGTCGATTCGGTGATGATATGGCCGTCATGGTCCAGCGCGGGCACCTGACCGCGTGGATTGATCGCCTTGAACCAGTCCTCATGATGTTCGAACCGGGTCGGATCAACAAAGCGGGGCGTGAATTCCAGACCCTTTTCATACAGGGCCAGCAGGGGTTTCAGGCTGTTTGCGGCCGGACCGAAGCTGTAGAGCGTCAACATGCGCTGTTCATCCTCACCTTATGGTTATGGCGTCTGATGCGCCTTCGGGGAGGAAGGTGGCCGGCCATCCGGCAGGCCGCAAGTCGTCTGTCGATACTATCAGCAAAACTACCCGGCAGTGCCGGCCGCTTATCCTGTCAGTTTCAATGATAGCGCCGCCACTCGTCTTGTGGCGGGGGCAAGGCTTTGCTTTGGATAGGGAAAGAAAAGCCGGAGAGTGTGATGCTGGAACTGCTGACGTCGGAAACGCCTAACGGGTGGAAGGTGTCGATCCTGCTGGAGGAACTGGGCGTACCCTATAAGGTGACGCCGATATCCCTGACCGACCGGGTGCAGAAGCAGGACTGGTATGTCGCGCTCAACCCCAATGGCCGCATCCCGACGTTGGTGGATCACGACGCCGGGGATTTCGCCATTTTCGAATCCGGCGCGATCCTGCTCTATCTGGCGGAAAAGTTCGGTCGGTTCATCCCTACCGACGCGCAGGATCGCAGCCGGGTCATCCAATGGATGATGTGGCAGATGTCCGGTCTTGGCCCGATGATGGGGCAGGCGACCGTGTTCACCCGCTATTTCGACGAGAAACTGCCGTCGGTGATCGACCGTTATGTGCGCGAAAGCCAGCGGCTGTTCGGCATCATGGATGCGCACCTTGCCGATAACGACTATCTGGTCGGTGACTATTCGATCGCCGATATCGCCTGCTTCCCCTGGGTGCGCGGTCATGACTGGGCCGGCGTCGAAATGGGAGGCTTCCCCCATCTTCAGCGCTGGTTCGACAGGATTTCAGCGCGGCCCGCGGTGCAGCGCGGGCTTCTTATCCCCACCCCGCCGACCGATGAGGAGATGGCGGAAAAGACCACGAAACAGGGAAAGACTATTCTCGCGTGAGCGCCTTCCTCCAGCGGATCGTCCGCATCGAATGGGGCCATTGCGACCCCGCCGGCATCGTCCATGCCCCGCGCTATTTCGACATTTTCGGCGAAAGCACGATGCTGCTGTTCGAACAGGCCGGCCTGCCCAAGAAACGGGAGATGCTGGCGACCATGCCTTTCGCCGGCTTCCCGATGGTCGATGTGTCGGCGCGCTTCTTCGTGCCGACCGCCTATGGCGACGATGTGCTGGTGGAAGCGGACGTGCCGATCTTCGGCAATAGCAGCTTCACCGTCGCACACCGGCTGTCGCTGGACGGCACGCTGTGCGTCGAATGCACCGAAAAGCGCGTCTGGACCGTGCCGGATGCCGGCCGCCCGGGCGGATTGCGGGCGGAGCGGGTGCCGGATTCGGTGCGGAAGCTGTTTGCCTAATAACAGCCGCCGTTCGTTTCGAGCTTGTCGAGAAAAGCCTGCACAGCGCTCGTGGCTTCTCGACTTCGCTCGAAGCGAACGGAGATATCATAAGTTTGACCACGTTCAGCGCTCGGCAAGCCTGACGCGGCCATAGCATCCTCCACGAAAAGGGAGATGCGTCATGGAACAATCATTCGGCCTGTCCGACAGGCGCAGCCTGATCGCGACCCTGGCGCTGCTGCCGCTGGCGGCCTGCGCCACGCCGATGGGCCGTTATACGGTTGAGGAGGCGGTGCGGCGGCTGCTGCAATTGTCGAGCGAGCGCGCCTTCGCGCGACTGACAGAACCGGGCGGCTTTTATGACGATCAACTGACGCGGATTGCGCCGCCGGATCTGGGCGGGGGCAAAAGCGGGGCCATGCTGTCCGCCCTGCTGCGCACCAATGCCGTGCGCAACCGGGTGGCGATGGCGCTGAACGATGTGGCCGTCGACCTCGCCGACAATGCCGCGCCGATCGTGATGGACG
>JAGVJS010000294.1 GCA_020051025.1 Sphingobium sp.
ACAACGACCGCCAGCGCTCCGGTCAGTGCCGCGCCCAGCAGGCCGTCTCGCCCGTCCAGATTCTGGCCGATGCGTTGCAGGCCGATGCCCATTTCGAACAGCCCTGCCAGGTTCAGCGCTGCGCCGAGCACGACCAGCGTCAGTAATCCGACGATCAGAGGCGATTGCAATTGAAAGCCCCATCCTACCGCTGCGCCACCCGCCCGCAGTGCAATGAGGATGCCGGCCAGCGCCAGCATGGCAAGGAGGGTGCCGACGAAGAAGGCGACGCCTTCCCGACGTATATGATGCGGATCGCCACCCTGCTGCACAAGGCCGAAAGCCTTGAGCGAGATGATCGGGAAGACGCAGGGCATCAGGTTCAGGATCAACCCGCCCAGCAGGGCGGACAGGATGGCGACGAGCATGGCAAACCTCGTGAGGAAGGAAATGGATCGGGCGGCGCGGAATCAGCCCTGCCTGGCCTTCCATGCGCGCACAGCTGCCATGGTCTTTTCGATATGAGCCTGCGGATTGCGGTCGGTGTAGCTCAGCAGGATCGTACCGTTGGGGGCGATGACGAACGAAGTGCGATCGGACATCATGGGCTTGCCCGGGATCTGCATGGTCGTTTCATATCTGGCGGCGACTTTTGCACCTGGATCGGCGGCGACGGCGAACTTGTCGCGGCATTCGGACTTGGAAAATTCCGCCACCCGCTCGACATTACCGGCCGTCACGCCCACGACACGCGCGCCCAGCTTGTTGAAATCATCGCTGGCTTCGGCGAACAGATGGGCTTCCACCGTGCAGCCGGAGGTGAAGGCGGCCGGGAAGAAATACAGGACGACCGGCCCTTTCCTGAGCGACTGATGCAGGGTGAGGTTGAAAGGCTTGCCATCGAGCGCTGCGCCCAGCGTGAAATCTGGGGCCTTGGCGCCCTGTGCCAGCGCAGCGATGCCCTGCGTCGGTGTGGCGGCCATCAGGCCGAGGCCCAGCAACAGTGCGAAAGTCTTGCGGATAGTCATCGAGAGGGACTCCAGATCGAAAAGGGGTGGAGAATGACCCGTCGGTCACGCTCCACCTCCATGTTCGCTGGCATCCGGTAAAAAGTTGCGGTCCCCGACGCCGGTGAGAAAATTTATCTGATTCTTGCCTGTGAATCCGAACGGATCAGACTTTCGATGTGGCGGGCGCACTGGTCGACACCCGCAATTTGTGGCTGTCGTCATAGCGGATCCAGCAGGCGAAGCCGTGGCCGCATTCCGCATGCAGTTTTAGAATTTCGCCATGGTCGAAACTATAGAGATTTCCATCGTCCCTGACTTCGATCGTGTCGACGCTCTGGAAATCGACCGGGGCAAGCGGCACGGCATCCCGACCCCGCTTGATTCTGACATCATAGCGGGCCGCGCCCTTCAGATAGGCAATGACGATGTCATGGGAACTGGCATTCTGCCATCTGGGATGAATGGGACCGCATCCCGGCAGCAGGGCCAAAGTGGCCATCGCAGCGGCGGTTCTGCCGATTATCTTCACCACAGGGTCTCCGCGTTCCGTTGGTTCGCCTCTCCCGATATGGCGTCTTGTGACGATCATTGTTTCGATCGCCGGCTATTACCGGCCTGAATGTGAGTGCCGGATTAACGATCGACGGACGGGATGCCGTCCGCCGATGAAAAGCCATGACCTACCCGATCTTGCCCAGCAGGCTATCCACTGCGACCTTGGCGTCGCCGTAGAACATGCGCGTATTCTCCTTGTAGAAAAGCGGGTTTTCGATGCCGGAATAGCCGGTGCCCTGACCGCGCTTCGACACAAACACCTGCTTGGCCTTCCACACTTCCAGTACGGGCATGCCAGCGATCGGCGAATTGGGATCATCCTGCGCCGCCGGATTGACGATATCGTTGGATCCGATGACGATCACCACGTCGGTCGACGGGAAATCCTCGTTGATCTCGTCCATTTCCAGCACGATGTCATAGGGCACCTTCGCTTCGGCCAGCAGCACGTTCATATGGCCGGGCAGGCGGCCTGCGACTGGGTGGATCGCGAAACGTACGCTCTTGCCGGCGGCCCGCAGCTTGCGGGTCAACTCGCTGACGCTCTGCTGCGCCTGCGCCACCGCCATGCCATAGCCCGGCACGATGATGATGCTGTCCGCATCATTGAGCGCAGCGGCCACGCCATCGGCGTCGATCGCCACCTGCTCGCCCTCAATTTCTGCGGCCGGGCCACTGGTGCCGCCAAAGCCGCCCAGGATCACCGACACAAAGCTGCGGTTCATCGCTTTGCACATGATGTAGCTCAGGATCGCACCCGAAGAACCGACCAGAGCGCCGGTCACGATCAACAGGTCGTTCCCCAGCGTGAAGCCGATCGCGGCGGCCGCCCAACCCGAATAGCTGTTCAGCATCGACACGACGACCGGCATGTCCGCGCCGCCGATCCCCATCACCAGATGGAAGCCGATGAAAAGCGCCAGTACCGACATGGCGATCAATACGGTCAGCTCGCGGCCCTCGACGCCGATATTGCCGACGTACAGGATCAGCAACACCAGTGAGGCGATCGCCGCCGTCGCATTGAGCACATGCCCGCCCGGCAGTTTTTTCGCCTTGCCGTCCAGCTTGCCTGCCAGTTTACCAAACGCGACGATCGACCCGGTGAAGGTCACCGCGCCGATGAAGATTCCCAGAAACTCTTCGACTTTCAGGATGTTGATCTCGACCGGAGTCTTGTGCGCCAGTACGCCGGCAAAGCCCGTCAGCGCGGCACGTGCGGCCGGATCAAGAGCATTTACCGTTTCCAGTTCGAAATGGGCGTTGAAGCCGATGAACACGGCCGCCAGTCCGACAAAACTGTGCAGCGCGGCGACCAGTTGCGGCATTTCGGTCATCTGGACCCGGACCGCCACGATCCAGCCGATCACGGCAGCCACGGCGAATGTGCCCACCACGATCGGCAGGTTGGCCGCGCCCGGGCCGAACAAGGTTGCCAGCACGGCCAGCGCCATACCGGATATGCCATACCATACTGCCCGTTTCGCGCTTTCCTGGTTGGAAAGGCCGCCGAGCGACAAAATGAACAGGACCGCTGCCGAAATATAGGCTGCGGACACTACACCAGTATCAAACATGCAGCCCCCCTTATGACCGCTGGAACATAGCCAGCATCCGGCGCGTGACCAGGAAGCCGCCAACGATGTTGATCGAAGCGATCAGAATGGAAATCGTCGCCAGAACCATGACGATCGTGCTGGACGATCCCACTTGCAGCATGGCCCCCACGACCACGATCCCTGAAATGGCGTTCGTCACCGCCATCAGCGGCGTATGCAGCGCATGACTGACATTCCAGATGACCTGAAAACCCACGAAGCAGGCCAGCACGAAGACGATGAAATGCGCCATGAAGCTGGCCGGGGCGACTGCGCCGATCCCCATCAGCAGTAGCGCACCGACGATCAGCAAAGTCACCTGCGACCGGGTCTGCGCCTTGAAAGCGGCGACTTCGCGCGCCCGCTTCTGTTCGGGCGTCAATTCCTCCGCTTTGGGCTTGGACTTCTGCGCCGCGATCGCCTTGATCTTGGGCGGAGGCGGGGGGAAGCTGATCGTGCCTTCAAAGGCGACGGTCGCGCCCCGGATCACGTCATCCTCCATGTCATGGACGATCACGCCATCCTTGCCCGGCGTCAGGTCGGCCAGCATGTGGCGGATATTGCTGGCATAGAGCGCGCTGGATTGCGCGGCCATGCGGCTCGGGAAATCGGTATAGCCGATGATCGTCACGCCATTGTCGGATACGATCTTCTGGTCGGCGACCGTCAGTTCGCAATTGCCGCCACGTTCCGCTGCCAGATCGACGATGACCGACCCCGGCCGCATCGCTTCGACCATATCCTTCGTCCACAGCACCGGCGCATCGCGTCCCGGAATGAGTGCGGTGGAAATGACGATATCGACGCCCGGCGCCAGTTCGCGGAACTTCTTGAGCTGTGCCGCGCGAAATTCCGGGCTGGACGGGGCAGCATAGCCACCGGTCGCCGCGCCATCCTGCTGTTCCTCGGCAAAGTCGAGATAGACGAACTCAGCTCCCATCGATTCGATCTGTTCGGCCACCTCAGGCCGCACATCGAACGCCAGCGTGATCGCCCCGAGCGAGGTCGCGGCGCCGATCGCGGCAAGGCCTGCAACGCCGGCGCCAATCACCATCACCCTGGCTGGCGGCACCTTGCCGGCTGCGGTCACCTGTCCGGTGAAGAAGCGGCCGAAATTGGCGCCCGCCTCGATCACGGCGCGATAGCCGGCGATATTCGCCATGGACGACAGTGCGTCCATCTTCTGCGCGCGCGAGATGCGCGGGACCATGTCCATCGCCAGAACATTGGCGCCGGTCGCGCTGATCGCGCTCAACTCCTCACTGCGCTGGCCGGGATAAAAGAAAGAAATCAGCGTCTTACCAGGATTTAAACGGGCAACTTCGTCTGCCTCGGGCGGACGAACCTTCACGATCACATCCGCTGTGGCCCATAAATCCTCTGCCGTCGGCACTACCGTCACACCGGCCGCGCGATAGGCATCGTCGGCAATGCCGGCGCCTTTGCCAGCGCCGCTTTCTATCAGGCATTCATGGCCGAGTTTTTGCAGTTGCCCGGCACTTTCAGGGGTTAGCGCAACGCGCGCCTCATCCCTGGCCGTTTCTCTGGGTGCACCAATCTTCACTCTGCCCTCCTCCCCTTTTTCTGGCCCTGTTCCGGTCGCACGGCCCAAGGCTCCAAATCTATTGGCGGCGGAAATGCCATCGGTCCATCGCGAAAGCCTTGCCGACTTAAAAGCTGAACTTGTCGCCTTGCGCCGCCATCATGCAACGGCTCTTCGGACAGGGCCAGCGATAATGCCCCTCATGTTCGATAATGCTTTTCACATCGCGTCCGAAAGCCTAGAGGCGCTGCATCCCCGGGGGGCCGCTTATGCGCGGTTGAGAGGTGGTCAGCAGACCACGACCCGCTGAACCTGATCCGGCTGATTACCGGCGTAGGGAGGGCAAGGCGGCGCGTCCGTCAGTCCCTCCGCGTGGAGTGGACGAGAGACGATGACGATTACTATCCATTATGTTGGCCGGGCTGCACTGGTGACGGCGCTGATGTTTTCTGTCCCCGGTGCGATGGCGGCCGGGGCCGACGAGCCGGCGCGCGCGACCATAGAGGTGACGGGCTATCCCGACCCCCAGGGCCTGTTGCCCGACCAGGGCGCGCCCAAGGCCGTCAGTTCGATTGCCGAAGCCTTCATCAGCAAGCAGGCGCCGACGCTCAACGCCTTCCAGCTGGTCAACCTGCTGCCCGGCGCAAATGTGTCGTCCAGCGATCCCTATGGCCTGTCGGCAAGCTCCAGCCTGACGCTGCGCGGTCTGGGACAGGATCAGATCGGCGTACTGCTGGAAGGCGCGCCGCAGAATGACATCGGCTATTATTATGCCTATCCCTCGCAATTCGCCGACGCCGAAAATGTGCGGCAGATCGCCTTGGCCCAGGGTGCGGCAGATATTGACGCGCCGGTCGTCGCCGCGGCGGGCGGGACATTGTCCCTGACGCTGGATGATCCCAAGGCGGCGATGGGCGGACTGGTCAATCTGTCGGTCGGTTCCTTTGACCAGCGGCGCGCATTCCTGCGATTCGACACTGGGGAGATCGGGGGAAGCGGGCTGAAGGCGTTCGTCTCCTACTCCAACAATCGCGCGGACAACTGGCGTGGGGCGGGCTACGATAAGCGGCAGCATATTGACGCGAAGCTGCTGCATGAATGGGGGGAGGGCAATCGCGCCAGCCTCGCCATTTCCTATAATGACGCGATCACATCGACCTATCCCAGCCCGACCATGGCGGACTGGCAGGCGAGCGGGCGCGGCTTCAATTTCACGAAGCGCTACACCGATGGCGACACCAGCTATTGGCGCCTGTATCGTGCGCCGTTCCGCAACCTCTACTTCGCGGCGCCGGTGCATATTCAGCTGAGCGACAATCTGACCTTCGATAGCAGCGCCTATCTTCAGATGGGGCACGGCAATTCGCCCTATGGCACGCAACTGGCGACCACCGGCAATTTCCTCGGCACGGAGGAACTGAGCCAGCCGATTACTCTGCCCGGCGCGGTGGATGGCGTGGCGACGGTGCTTGGCAACTGGACCGGCAAGCAGAGGCGCGTCGGCGACGTCAGCAAGCTCACCCTGAAGACGGGCACCCACGCCCTCACCGCCGGCCTGTGGTTCGATTATGGCACCGACCGGGTGACGCAAAGCTACACATCGATCGACGCGAACGGGCGGCCGGTCGATGCATGGGGCTATCAGGACAAGGCGATCCGTACTGCTGACGGACGTTTGCTCGCCTATGAAAACCAGCGGACGGTCACGGTGACGAAGGGCTTCTTCCTGGCGGACAGCATCGCGGTCACGCCGCGTCTTACCATCGATGTCGGGTTCAAGGGGGTGAGCCTGCTGCGCAACGGCCGCAACTATCTGCCGGGGCCGCAATCGACGGTGCATGTCGACAGCGTCGCCGCCTTGCCGCGCGGGGCGGTCCATTATCAGCTGGATGAGCGGCAGCAACTGTTCGCCAACATCACGACCAATTTCCGCACGCCCAACGAGTTCGCGCTCTATAACGCCTATTATGGCGGTGAACTGGTTAGCCAGGGCACGGAGGCGCTGAAGAATGAATATAGCGTCTCGCAGGAACTGGGTTATCGCTATATCGGGCCGAACCTGTCGCTTTCGTTGACCGGATTCCATTATCATTTCCGCAATCGTCAGGTGGCGACGGTGGTGAACAGCGGCGGTGCGCTGGTCAATTCGACCATAAACGGCGGCAGCCAGACCAGCTATGGCCTGGATGGCGAGGTCGATTATCGCCCGGCCAGGGGATTCAGCCTCTATGCCTCGGGCGAATATCTGCATACGCGGCTGGACGGCGATCTGCGCGTCGGCGGCAACCTGCTGCCAACGAAAGGCAAGCGGGCGGTATCCGCCCCGCGTTTCCAGTTCGCGCTTGGCAGCACCTATGATGACGGCCGTCTGTTCGGCAGCAGTGCGCTCAAATATGTCGGCCGCCAATATGCGACTTTCATGAATGATGAGAGCATCAGGGGCTATGCCACGCTGGATCTGGCGATCGGCCTGCATCTGGCCGGTCTGATCGACACGCAGCGCATGGATGTTCGTCTCAATGCGATCAACGTCACCAATCCGCGCGTCCTGTCCGGCGTGTATGCGATCAGCAGCAACGCGCAGGACGTGATCGGTCGCAACGGCACGCTGATCGCGGGATCGGCGCCCAGCTATTATATCGGCAGTGGACGCGCCTTCGTGGCGACACTATCGCGGGCCTTCTGACCATGAGCGGTGGCCATCTGGTGCATGGCATGGGCCTCGCGCTGGAAGCGCCGACATGGCCTGCCATCACATCGGCAGAGGCGGAAGCGGCGCTGGCCCGCTTCCCGGCGGCGGGGCGACTGGCCGACCTCAGCTGGCATTCGCCGCGTCCGTTCTCGGCGGCGGCGCTGGTCGAAACCGACCGGGGCGTGCATTTCCTAAAACGCCATCATCGGCGGCTTCGTTCGCTCGCCGCGCTGGCGGAAGAACATGCCTTCATGGCCCATCTGCGGACGGCAGGCCTGTTGGTGCCGGAAGTTGTGGCGGCAACGGGTGGCGCGGGTGCCATCGCGCTGAGTGAATGGACTTATGAGTTGCACCGCGCCGCGCCGGGCCTCGACCTCTATCGCGACCGCCAGTCCTTGACCCCGTTCCTGACGTCGGACCATGCCCATGAAGCGGGCGCGGCGTTGGGGCGGTTGCATGAGGCCGCGCAGGGTTTTGCGGCACCGGCGCGGGGCGATTATCCGCTGGTCGCCAGCTTTACCATAATGGCTGCGGGTGATCCGCTGGCGGCGACGGAGGCTTATGTCGCCGCCCGTCCGGCGCTGGCCGGCTGGCTGGCTGGCAAGAACTGGCAGCAGCAACTGGCGCGGCTGTTTGCAGCGCTGGGCGGCGGCATACCGGATCAACCGTCGCTCTGGACCCATAATGACTGGCATCCTTCCAATCTCCTCTGGGCGGAGGATGGCAGGGTGGCCGCCATCATCGATTTCGGACTGTCCACCCGCACCTGCGCGTTGCACGATCTGGCAACCGCGATCGAACGGACTGCCTTTCGCTGGCTGGACTTGGGGCAGGAGGCGGCGCTGGGCGATGTCGACACGGCGATTGCGATGCTGCACGGGTATCGAACGGTGCGTGCGCTCAGCCGGACCGACATGGACAGTCTGATCCGCCTGCTGCCGCTGGTCCATGTGGAATTCGCCTTGTCGGAGATCGACTATTTCGCTGGTATCGTCGGCGACCCCGGCCAGGCGGCCATTGCCTGGCAGGATTATCTGATCGGCCATGCCGACTGGTTTCTGTCCATGGCGGGCCAGAGCTTTCTGCGGTGCTTCGCGAAAGAGGCGATGGCCTGATGTCCATGCTGGAAATCATCGCCGTTGCCGTCAGCTTTCTCGGCATCTGGTTGACGGCGAAGCGGTACATGCTGTGCTGGCCGGTCAATCTTCTGGCCTGCACGCTCTACTTTCGGATATTCCTCGACGTGCGCCTCTATGCCGATATGCTGCTCCAGGCGTTGTTTGGCCTGGCCATCCTCTATGGCTGGATCATATGGGCGCGCGGCAGGGCACAGGCGGGCACAGTGATCGTGGCGCCGCTGCCGGTCAGGCGCGCGGTTGTGGGACTGGCGACCGGCGCCGCCGGTGCGCTTGCGATCGGATGGATCATGCATCGTTTCACCGACGCATCATTGCCCTGGATGGATGCCTCCCTGAGCAGCTTCAGCCTGGTCGCCCAATATTGGACTGCGCGCCGTCATGCAGTCAGCTGGCTGTTATGGATAGCTGTCGATATCGTTTATGTCGGCATGTTCGCGTTCAAGCATCTGTGGCTGACGGCAGGTCTTTATGGGGCGATGATCATTCTTGCCGTGCTGGGTTATCGACGGTGGCGGGCGACGATCATGACGCCCGATCGGTCCGACTGAAGCGATAATGGCCTGACCCCAGCGTGAATGTCCCGCCGGTCGCGCAGGTCACGACCGGATGATCGTCAACCGCCGGTCCATCTTCGACCCAGTTGCCGGCCGGCAATTCCACCTGTGCCGTGCAATTGGCGGGGATGGTGATCGTCAGGCACGAAAGGCCGGTTCCATCGCCGGCGATCATGGTTTCAATCAGTCCGACCTGACTGTCATAATGCGCCGACACGGCCCCAACCTCAGGAAACCAGAGTGGCTTGATCGCAATCTGGCGGAATCCCGCGCTCGCCGGCGCAATAGCCGCCAGTCGACGATAGAAGAATCCAACCACTGCGCCGAAGGCATAATGGTTATAGCTGTTCATCGAAAGGTCGCCGACATCGCCATTCCACCGCTCCCAGACGGTAGTCGCGCCGACGCTGGGCATATAACCCCAGGAAGGATAGGCCGTCTGTAGCAGCAGGCCGGCTACTTCCTCCCATGCACCCGCCTCGGCCAGCACGTCCAGCAGATAGGGCGTGCCGAGGAAGCCGGTCGACAATTTCATGCCCCGCGCCCGAATATCCTGCGCCAGAAGGCGGGCGGCATCACCACGCTGCCCCTGCGGCACCAGACCCATGTAGAGCGCCAGCACCTGACTGCACTGGCTACCATTGCCGGCCTTGCCGTCGCCGTCCAGCAACTCTGCGGCAAAGGCCGTGCCGATCGCCGTGCGCAGCGCAGCATAGCGCTCGGCATCCGTTTCGCGGCCGGTCGCCTGCGCCATCTCCGCCATCAGTTGCGCACTATAGGCCCAGTAGGCGGTGGCGCACAGGATGCGGGGCGTGGTTTCGTCATCGGGCTGGATCGCATCGACCGACAGCCAATCGCCCAGATCCAGCCCGCGATCGTTGCGCCAGACATGGTCGGGATTGTCACGGGCGACGAAATCCATCCACCGCTCCATCGCCGCCCAATTCTCGTCGATGACGGCGGTGTCACCATAACGCTGCCACAGGCCATGTGGCAGGATGATGCCGGCTTCGCTCCAACCCGCCGTCACGACGTCGGGGAAAGACAGGGGCTGCGGCACGACGATCGGATAGGCGCCATCGGGCCGCTGCGCCGCCCGTGCTTCCAGCAGGAAACGACGGATGAAGGGATCGACTTCCATATTGAAGGCGGCTGCGTCCAGAAACACCTGAATATCGCCCATCCATCCCATGCGCTCGTCGCGTTGCGGGCAATCGGTGGGCACGGCAAAGAAGTTCGACCGCTGGCTCCACAGCGCATTGTTCCAGATGCGCTGAAGCAGGGGCGAGGCGAAGTCCATCGTGCCGGTTTCGCGGCAGTCGCTATGGACGACGACCGCCTTTATATCGTCCAGCGTAGGCGTGCCGGGGTAGCCTTCCACCTCGACATAACGGAAACCATGATAGGTGAAACGCGGGGCGAACGTCTCGCCTGCGGCATCGCCGCGCAGGATGAAGCGATCGGTACATTCAGCCCGGCGCAGGTTGGACTGGTCCGCCGTGCCGTCCGGGTTCAGCAATTCGGCAAAGCGCAAAGTGATGCAGGTGCCAGCAGGGCCGCTGGCCCGCAGCTGTGCCCAACCGGGCATGTTCTGGCCAAAATCGAACACGAAGCGGCCGGCTATCGGCTCGGCGACTGATTGCGGCTGCATGATCCGTGTCGCGCGCAGCGGTGGAGACGTCTGTGAGATCAGTTGTATGGCCGGAGCATCGCCGATCCGTACCGTGCGCCAAGCGCTGTCGTCGAAGGCGGGCTGATCCCAGCCGGGATGCTCCAGGCGGGCATCATATGTTTCGCCGCCATAGATGTCGGAAGCCAGAACCGGACTGCCGCCGATGCGCCACTCGCGTCCTGTCGCCACCCACTGGCTTGATCCATCGGCATAGTCAATGCGTAGCTGGGCGAGCAGGCGGCGCGGTGCCGGGCCGAAGCCGTATCGCTCCATCCGCCAGCCGAACGCGCCCGCATAGAAGCCGTCCGCTACGGTGAAGGCCAAAGCATTGGCGCCCTGGCGCAGCAAGGGCGTCACATCATGGCATTGGTAAAGGATATGGCTTTTAGCGACGCTGATCTCGGGCGCCAGCACATGGTCTGATACAGGCTGGCCATTGATCCGCGCTTCATAGGCGCCCAGCGCCGTAGCATAGAGGCGTGCCGTCACAACCGGGCCGCGCGCTTCGAATTCCGTCCGCAGGCAGATCCCCGGTTCCTTGGGGCGCGGGTCGCCCTGCGCGCGCGCGCCGGAAGACTGGGCCGCTGCCCAGCCGCTCATGTCGAAACTCGGATCGGTCCAGCCTTCGACCGGGTCGGTTTCAACCCGCCAATGGGGACCGCTGACCCATCGTTCGACGTCGCCATTGCCGTGATGGAGACGGATCAGTGCTGCCATGGCGCCGCCATCGACCGGGAAGAAGCCGCTGGTGTCGGCCGTCGCAAGCAGGCAAAGGCAGTTGCGGCCTGGCTTCACCAGCCCCTGCGCAGGTAACAGGCTGCCCCAGTAGACAAGCTCAGGCAATGTTACCGGCTCGCCATTCAGCCAGACACCCAGCAGATTGTCCTTCGCGGCGACCAAGATGGCCGCATCGATCAGCTCCTCGGGCGCATCGAAGTCCAGCCGGAATCCATGCGGACGCGGATCGAGCGGGTCGGCGCTCCATATCCATTGCAGGCCGGCGGCGCGATCGGCCGCCGCCTCTTCATCTTCGGCTTCGATCCATTCTGCCTTCCAGGCATCGGGCGTCATCAGCCCGGCTTCGAACCAGCTGGATTCAGACTGTGCGCTGCGTCCCTGATTGTCGACGATCAGGACACCCCACCAGATGCGTTGCATCAGCTGAAGCGGCGGCCCGCCATAGGCTATGTCGAAACAGGCATCGCTTTCCACCACGCCGCTATCCCACAGCAAAGTGCCACCGCCTCGCGGATCGGTCGTCGCCCGGATGCGATAGCTGCGCTGCATGACGTCCCGGCCGTCGCTTTCCAGGCGCCAGGACAGGCGCGGATGACGAGCCTCCACGCCCAGCGGTTCGACCAGATAATCAGCGCGCAAATCCAGAACGCGCAGAAAACGGGCAGGGGAGGTCATGCCGTCTCTCTCAATAGGAAGTGAAAAGGGCGTCGCGCGCAAGCTTCATCGCGGCGATCGCATCCTGTCGATCCTGCGCCGCCTGCATCGCCTCGAAATCCAGCTTATCCAGTGCCCGTTCGATCACCTTCAGGAAACTGATCGCGGCATTGGCGGCTTCGACGCTATCCTCACGGAAGGGGAACTGGTCCAGTTGCCAGACGCCGTCCCACTGGTTCTTGCGTAGCGTATAGAAGAATTCGAACAATTCGATCGGATGCACCGATCCGGCGATCATGTCGTCGTCCCAGCCGCGAAAATTGTCGTTCACATCCATGCCGAACAGCCGGCCATGGTCGATCGCCAGCTGCGCTGCGTCCGCCGGCGATTCTCCGCCATAAAGCGAGTGACCGAAGTCGAGCAAAATGCCGATATTGGGCAGGCCGATTTTCTCGATGCCCAATAGCGTTCGCGCGACGCTGTCATAACTCATATGGTTGCGCGGCTCGCGTGGCTTATATTCGATGACGAATTTCAGGTCCGGATTCTGGCTGGCCAGTTCGCCCACACCATCCATGCTCATCTGCCACAATTTGCGATGATCGACCTGGAAGGGATAATCCCAGCCATCCTGCCCCGGCCAAAGCTTCACGTAATCGGCACCGAACCGCCGCACCACATTGGCTGCATCGTTTACCATAGCGTTGGCCAGTCGGCGCACGCCCGGATCGGGATTGGTGAAGGCGCCCTTGGCGAACTGGCGGGTGTATATTTCGGGCGTGATCCCGATCACCGACAGATTGTTGCGTTTCAGCGCCGCATCCACCGTATCGAGCGACAGGCTGGAGTCGACGAAGGGATAGTTGATGTCGACAACCGACAGATCCTCCACCTGTCCGGCCAGATCGATCATCTCGATCAGCGAGCGGGCCGGGCCATAGCCATCGGTGGCATAGCGATCCACATAGGTTGCGAAATGCCAGATGCCCGCGCCATATCTCTGCTTGCCCATAGGGTGATCCTCTCCATATGAATTGCTGCCATGGCGCACGACCCCGCGCGCCGGCCTGCCGCCATTGCGGTCAGGCGATGATAATCTGCACGCCGATCGCCTCGATCGCCTTGCGGTCCTCGTCGCGTATGCCTTCGTCGGTGACGAGGACATGGACCAGTTCCAGCCCGCCCAGTGACGAGAAGGAGCGCTGTCCGATCTTGCTGCTGTCGGCGACCAGGCATACCTGTTCGGCTGCGCCGATCATCGCCCGTTTGACGGCGATGTCCGACAGCGCCGGATAGGTCAGGCCGCTCCCGATATCGACCGCCGCCGTCGCCAGAAACAGGCGCTGGACATATAGGCCCGTGAAATAGTCAGCGGACCGTTCGCCGGACAGAGACAGGGTCGGGGCTTTGAAATGGCCGCCTGTCATATGCACTTCGAATCCCGGTTCCGCCCCCAGCATCAGCGCGATGTTCAACGCGTTGGTGATGACCGTCAGGTCGCGTCGTCCCAGCATATGAGTCGCGACCGCCGTGGTCGTCGATCCGCTGTCCAATATGATCGTTTCGCCATTGCCGACCAGCGCTGCGGCGGCGCGGCCGATCCGATCCTTCGCGTCCAGATGTCCCTGATGTTGCAAGGCCATCGACCGCACCTGTTGCGGCACGGATTTCAGGAAGGCGCCGCCATGCTCGCGCTCGATATGGCCGTCGGCTTCCAGCTTCTCCAGATCCTGCCGCACCGTGACTTCCGATACGCCGAATGCTTCGGCCAGGGTCCGGACGCGGGCACTGCCCTCCTCCTGCAACCATTCCAGGATCTTGAGTCGGCGCGTTTCACCCAGCAGACGGCTTTGTACGCTGTCCTTTACCATCCCTGCTTCCGGATCAAGGTGGGGGATAGTGCGCGCAAATGTCTCTCCAGCGGGTCGCCGCCCGATAGCAGCCTTCAACACTCCCTAAGATAGTTTGGCGCGCCTTGTCAATTTCTCCCTTTCACATTTAAAACGAAAGAAAACGAAAGTTATCCACTTGCGTATTTTTTCATAATCCAATAGCAACCCGCTTCAGGGAGAGTTTTGCCAGATGATGATACAGCCTGCTTCCGCCCCGTCTCTTGGGGGTGGAGATGACATGAACCTACGCGCTTCTCGCATTAAATCGCGCGCCAACTGGATGCGCAGGCGTCTGCTGGCGATGATCGTGGAGGCGGGGCAGGGCCATCCGGGCGGCGATCTTTCGGCGACCGATATTATCGCGGCGCTCTATTTCGATATTCTGCGTTTCGATTCGGCGGAACCTGCCGCCCCCGGTCGCGATCGTTTCGTGATGAGCAAAGGGCATTGCACTGGCGCTCTCTATACCGCGCTGGCTGGTGCAGGCTTCTTCCCGGAAGCGGATCTGGACACCTATTTGAAGCCGGAGTCCCGGCTCAACGGCCACCCGAACCGCACCTATCTGCCGGGCGTCGAAACCAACACCGGGCCGCTGGGCCATGGTTTGCCGGTGGCGGTCGGCATCGCCGTCGCGGGGCAGATCGACAGGGCGGACTATCGCGTCTTCGTCCTGACCGGCGACGGAGAATTGCAGGAAGGATCGATGTGGGAAGCGGCGATGTTCGCCGGCCATCGCGGCCTTGGTCAGTTGACGGTGATCGTCGATCGCAACCGGTTACAGCAGGGCGCGGCGACCGAGGACACCAATGCGCTCGAGCCGCTGGCCGACAAATGGCGTGCCTTCGGTTGGGATGTGGCGGAAGTGGACGGCCATGACCCGGCCGCTCTGCTCACGGCCTTCGATACCGCCTGCCGGCCCCGGTCCAAACCGCTGTGCATCATCGCCAATACGCAGAAGGGGCATGGCGTCAGTTTCATGGAAAATCAGGCCGGATGGCATCATGGCGTGCCCAATGCCGAACAATATGCGCAGGCAATCGCCGAGCTGGAAGCGGAGATGGTCGCATGAGCGCCGCTGCGGCCCCCACCGGCCTGTTCGACTGCCGCGACGCCTATGTCCGCACCGTTGAGCAACTGGCCGCAGATGACGATCGCATCGTCGCCGTCGTCAATGACTCGGTCGGATCGTCCAAATTGGGCAAGTTCCGCGACCGCTTCCCCGAACGGCTGGTCAATGTCGGCATCGCCGAACAGAATATGGTCGGCGTCGGCGCCGGTCTGGCCAATGGCGGCAAGATTCCCTTCGTCAGCGGGGCGTCCTGTTTCCTCAGCGCGCGCGCGCTGGAGCAGATCAAGGCGGACTGCGCCTATAGCCATGCCAATGTGAAGCTGTGCGGTATTTCCAGCGGCGTCGCTTATGGCGAACTGGGCGCGACCCATCATAGTATCGAGGACGTTGCCTGGCTGCGCGCGATCGATCGGCTGACGGTCATTGTGCCAGCCGATCCCTGGCAAACGGCCGAGGCGATCAAGGCGGCCGCCGCTCATGATGGCCCGGTCTATATCCGCATCAGCCGCATGCCTGTGCCCGAACTGGCGCGCACCGATGCAACCTTCCGCATTGGTCAGGCAGAGCGGCTGCGCGCCGGGACCGATATCGCGATCGTCGCGAACGGCACGCTGGTCCATCATGCCGTATCTGCGGCGCAGAGGCTGGAAGCAGACGGCATTTCCGCGCAGGTCATCAATATGGCGACCGTGTCCCCGATCGATACCGCCATGTTGGCGCAGGCGGCGGCGACCGGGGCCATCGTCACGGCGGAGGAGGGGCTGGCGCATGGCGGCCTGGGCGGCGCTGTCGCCGAATATTGTGCGACGCACAGCCCCGTGCCGATGCGTATGCTGGGTTTCCCTGGTTTCCTGCCCACCGGATCGACGCAATGGCTGATGGACCGGTTCGGCCTCAATGCGGACGGGATCTTCGCTGCTGCGCATGACCTGCTCAAGGTAAAGGCCCGCTGATGCGCAACCCGGTCATCCTGGCCATCGATCAGGGGACGACCAATACCAAGGCCCTGCTCGTGTCCCCGGCGGGCGAGATCATCCTGTCGCGCGCGCGGGCAATGCAGGTGACATATCCGCAACCTGGCTGGGCGGAACAGTCCGCGTCGGACATATGGCAAGCGGTGGCAGGCCTGATTGCGGAACTGGTCGCGGCGGCGCCCAATGTGGAAATCGTCTCGCTCGCTTTGTCCAACCAGCGTGAAACGGTCGTCTTGTGGGACGCACGGACCGGTGAACCTGTGGCGCCTGCCATCCTCTGGCAATGCCGCCGGTCCGAAGCGCGCTGCGCCGCGCTGCGAGAGGCCGGGCATGAGGAGATGATTGCCGCGCGTAGCGGCCTTGGTATCGACCCGCTCTTCCCGGCGGCCAAGATCGGCTGGATGCTCGCCGCCCTGCCCAATGGCCGGCAACGCGCTGCGCGCGGGGAATTGCGCTGCGGTACGATCGATAGCTGGCTGCTGTGGAAATTGACTGACGGCGCGGTGCACGCGACCGATTACAGCAATGCATCGCGCACCCAATTGTTCAATATCGATACCTTGTGCTGGGATCCGGCGCTCGCCGCTTTGTTCGATGTGCCGCTGGTGCTGCTGCCGGATGTGCGCGGATCGGACAGCCGCTTCGGCACGGTCGCGACAGGTTTGACGGCGCTGCGGGCTGACACGCCCATTCACGCAATCATGGGCGACAGTCACGCCGCCCTCTTCCACCACAGCGCGACGCAGGCCGGCGCGACCAAGGTGACGATTGGCACCGGCAGCTCGATCATGACCGCAACGCCACGCCCTGTCCGCTCGGGCCATGGCCTGTCCAGCACCATCGCCTGGCATCGCCGTGGCGCGGCCCAATATGCGTTGGAAGGCAATATCGCCATTTCCGGTCATGCCGCTGCCTTCGCCGCCACCCTCCTGGGCCTGCCTGATGAAGCGGCTCTTACCGATTTGGCGGCCAGCGTACCCGATAGCGGGGGCGTCGTGTTCCTGCCGGCATTGGTGGGCCTGGGCGCGCCGCATTGGTGCAGCGAAGCGCGCGGCGCGATCTCTGGCCTGTCGCTCGGCACACGCCCCGCCCATATCGCCCGCGCCGCTTTAGAGGCGATCGCATTGCAGATTGCCGATGTGGTCGCCGCGATGGAGGCGGATCTGGGCGCCGTCGTGCCGCAAATCTCGGTCGATGGCGGCGCGACGCGCAACCCGCTGTTGATGCAGTTGCTTGCCGATCTGACCGACCGCCCCGTCTTCCGCCCGCATGTGGCGGAAGCCAGCGCATTGGGCGTGGCTCGCCTTGCTGTCGAAGCGATCGGGCTGTCGGTGCCGGCTCTTCATGGCGCGTCGGCCAACCGGGTGATGCCGATCATGCCGGCGGAAGAACGGCAGCGCATCAGGGCGAGTTGGCAGGCGGCCGTGGCCAGCGCGATGCGCCGGACTCAGTCCGATCATGCCAATGAAAATGGGTCGATAGTGAAGGAAGCAAGGACAGGCCGATGAATTAAGCCGCACCAACGGACTGCCGCGAAAGATAAATAATCAGCGGTTTCTATTATCATAAGAGGGGATTGACCATGAAGGTTCACCATATTTGTCGTCGGCGCAGCCAGCAGCTGCGCGCTTTGTGG
>JAGVJS010000398.1 GCA_020051025.1 Sphingobium sp.
CTCAGGAACATGCCGCCGAACTGGCACAGGGCCCGGAAGCCGCGATCGGCAACGATCCGCTGGCCGCCGTGCAGGGTGATGATTTCACCACCCAGGATCTGGACTGACCCCTTTGAAAACATGGGAGCCGCACCCTATATAGAATGCGGCTCCCATGCCCTTCCCTCCCGCAAGGGAGAGAGGATATGCCCGTCGGACGCTTGCGCGTTTCGGCGGGCTTTCTTTTGTACGGGATGAAAAACGAACCTGACGGGCGGCAAAAAAGTCACGCAATTATATCAGAAAAGCGCTTGACCGACTCTTCAACCCCGCCTATCTGCGGCCTCCCAAGCGGTTGACCGCTCAGGATTGATGCCCGATCCTCTAATGGTAAGAGAGCGGACTCTGACTCCGTCAATCAAGGTTCGAGTCCTTGTCGGGCATCCACTCCCCCCATCGACAGACAAAGCTGCAACCGACAGGGTGATGTGAGGCATTCTGGCGTGGTCAGGGAATGTCTTTACGGATGGCGTCGATCATGAAGCGCCAGATATTGGCCGCATCGCTTTGATAGGCCAGCGTTGATTCATCCGGGCCGATATGGCGGATGACTTCTGCACCGGCCTCTTTCATCGATGCGCCTGGTTCGTGCAGGGCTTCTATAACAGCAATCACCTGCGGAATATGACGGCGCCACTCCATGCCTTCGTCGGGCGGGAGATCGCCTGCATCAGCCTTTGCTTCAAGGGCGCTGAGGGCACGCGCGGCGCGTTCGATCGGTGTCATGCCCTCAAGGTCGCGAATGCGCCCGGCGCAGTCAAGCACGACCCCCCCTCTGCTAGGCAGGCGCAAGCCCCTTCGCCACCGCCTCCGCCACCTTGATCCCATCGATCGCGGCAGAGAGGATACCGCCGGCATAGCCCGCCCCCTCGCCAGCCGGATAAAGACCAGCGACGTTGAGACTCTGAAAGTCCTTGCCCCGGGTGATGCGAATGGGTGAGGAAGTGCGGGTTTCCACGCCGGTCATGACCGCATCGGGATGGTCATAATGGGCGATCTGGCGACCGAAGGCAGGCAGCGCCTCGTGGAAGGCCTCAATCACATAATCGGGCAGGCAAAGCGACAGGTCGGTCGGCGTCACGCCCGGCTTGTAGGAGGGCACCACCTCGCCCAGCTGCGTCGATGGGCGACGAGCCAGGAAATCGCCCACCGTCTGGCCCGGCGCCCAATAAGAAGACCCGCCCGCGACATAGGCGAGGCTTTCCCAATGGCGCTGGAGCGCGATGCCGGCGAGCGGGCCGTCCGGATAGTCCCGGGCCGGGTCGATGCCGACGACGAGGCCGGAATTGGCGTTGAATTCGGCGCGGCTATACTGGCTCATGCCGTTGGTGACGACGCGTCCCTCCTCCGACGTGGCGGCGACGACGCGGCCGCCGGGGCACATGCAGAAGCTGTAGACGGTACGGCCATTGGCGCAATGATGGGCAAGGCTGTAGGCCGCCGCGCCAAGATCCGGGTGGCCCGCGCAATTGCCGTAGCGGGCGCGATCGACCCAGCTTTGCGGATGTTCGATGCGAACGCCGATCGAAAAGGGCTTGGCCTCGATATGGACGCCGCGCCCGTGCAGCATCTCGAAGGTCGGGCGGGCACTATGGCCGACCGCCAGCACGACATGGTCGCTTTCGATCACGCTGCCATCGTGCAGCACGATGCCGCGCAACTTTTGCGTGCCGTCGCTCTGCCGTTCCAGCACCAGATCGTCGACACGATGCTGCCAGCGATATTCGCCGCCCAGCGCCTCGATCTGCTTGCGCATCGCCTCCACCATGGTGACGAGGCGGAAGGTGCCGATATGGGGGTGCGCTTCCCAAAGAATGTCGTCGGGCGCACCGGCCGCAACGAATTCCTCCAGCACCTTGCGGCCGAGGAAGCGGGGATCCTTGACCCGGCAATAAAGCTTGCCGTCAGAGAAGGTGCCCGCCCCGCCCTCACCAAACTGGACATTGCTGTCCGGGTTCAGCTCAGCGCGGCGCCACAGGCCCCAGGTATCCTTGGTCCGTTCCCGCACCACCTTGCCGCGATCGAGGATGATGGGCTTGAAGCCCATCTGGGCAAGGATGAGGCCCGCGAACAGGCCGCATGGCCCGGCGCCGATCACCACCGGGCGCTTGCCCTGCCAGCCTGCGGGCGCGTGCGTGACGAACCTGTAGCTGGTGTCCGGCGTCGGGCGGACGTCATGATCATCGGCGAAGCGGGCCAGAACCGCCGCTTCGTCCATGACATCGACGTCCATCGTGTAAACGAGCAGGATGGCGGAGCGGCGGCGGGCGTCATTGCCACGCCGCACCAGACTGTGCCCCAGCAGTTCATGCGGTTCGAGGCCAAGGCGTTCGCAAATGGCGGCGGGCATCGCCTCGGCCGGGTGGTCGAGGGGCAGTTTCAGGCCGGAAAGACGGATCATGGCTGCGTCATAGTCCTTCGCGGCCTGAAAGGAAACTAGGCCCGCCGCATCCGCCCCACCAGCCATTCGCCCGAGAGCGCGGCAAGCATGCTGAATCCGGTCAGGGGGAAGAGCAGACCGAGGCACAGCATCAAGCCCGCGACCATGCGCAGCGCGCCCAGATCGGAAGAGC
>JAGVJS010000198.1 GCA_020051025.1 Sphingobium sp.
GCCGTCCCAGCGTCGGGCCAGTCCTTCGGCAACCAGCTGTTCGCCGATCGACTGGCCCCCGCGTGTCACGACCCTGAGCGCCCGGCCATAGCGATCCGTCGCCCGCCCCTCGACCTCCAGCGAGAAGGGGCCGTCATTCATCAGCACCTGCAAGCGTCGCGTCGCCCGTGCCCCCAGTTCGCCCTCCGCCGTGCAGCGCGGCCCATGGGTTTCGGGCGTGTCGATGTCGGAAATCCGGTACTTCTCGCCCTCGAACCAGAATGTGTCGCCATCGACCACGCAATTGGTCCCACCCCCACTATGACAAGACCCGAAATCGGCGGACAGGCTGTCGGTGGCGACCGGGGCGGGCAGGCTGCGGGGGATCGTCGCCGGCCGATCGAGCCGGGCCATCCAACCCGGCCCATACCAGCCCAGCAACAGCCCCAGGCATAAGGTATAGATCAGCGCCGGCCCGCTGAATCCGCCCCGCCGCCGGGGGACAGGGCGGAAGCGCCCGGCACCGGCCCGCTGCGCCTCCGCGATCCAGGCCTGCTGCACCTTATCCCTGTTAGACAGCCGCTGCCGTCCCGCTCCAAATCTCGCCATCCCCCGGCACTAGCGATCGACAGGCAAACGGTCCGTTAAAGCCGCTCCATCTTTCCGCCGATCCGGCGACAGCTTGATTTGACGCCGGTCAATGCCGTGCTCCGGCGTGCTGCCATGCTGTATCGGACCATCCGAAACGGAGCCGATCCATGAATGCCACCGCGCCACCCAGCCCTTACACGCGCATTGGCAGCGACCGGCCGATCCGCGCGCTCGCGGACCGCTTCTACGACCTGCTGGAAAGCGATCCGGCCTATGCCGATCTGCGCGCCATCCACGCGGCAGACCTTGGCCCGGTGCGCCATGGCCTGACCCGTTTTCTCGTCGGCTGGCTCGGCGGCCCGCGCGACTGGTTCGAACGTGGGCCGTGCATCATGTCATTGCACCGCGCCTTTCCGATAACCCCGGCGCTGGCCGATCAATGGGCGACCGCCATGGCCTGCGCCATCGCCGGCGCCGACGACATCGATCCCGCGCTCGGCGATGCGATGGCAGAGGCGCTCGGCCATATGGCGCGCGGCATGATCAATTTCGGCCTGAATTCGGGCAGCAGCGCCGCCGCCTAATCCTCATCCTCGGTCGGGCCGTAGGCGTCCTCTTCCTCATCATCCATCTGCGGCTCGCCGGCATAGGCGTCCATGTCGATCCGGCCGGACCGGTCCATCTCGTTCATCTTGTCGACCAGGTCAGGGGTGTCATCCGGGATGATCTGCGCCGGATTGGTCCGCCCGCCACGTTCGCTCTCTTGCGTCAGGTCGGTCGATCGCGCGCGCGCATCATCCGCGACATCCTGCGCTTGCGTGCCGGCCTCGGCCTGCTCGCTATTCTCTTCATAGTCCCGGTCGGGGGTAGGGCGGTCCATCGCATCTCTCCTTGGCTATGCGCCACCAACGGTCGGCCGAACCCGCCGTTCCGGGAATAATACTGGACAGCCCGCGCCCGAACGCGCAAAGGCCGCTGCGATCCTTTCGCACCGCAACAGGAATCCTCATGTCCCGCCAGCTCATTTCCTCCGGCTCGCCCTTTGAGGCGCAGGTCGGCTATTCGCGCGCCGTCGTTCAGGGCGACTGGTGCTTCGTCGCCGGCACCACCGGCACCGATCCCGAAACCAAGACCATGCCGCAAGACGTGGTCGAACAGGGCCGCAATGCGCTCAAAGTCATCGGCAAGGCGCTGGACGATGCCGGCTTCTCCTTCGCCGATGTGGTGCGCGTCACCTATTATATCACCGACGCGGCCTATTGGGACGTGATGGGTGACATTGCCGGACCGGTCTTCGGCGACATCCGCCCGGCCGCCAGCTGCGTCGTCGCCGGCCTGGTAAAGCCGGACATGAAGATCGAGATCGAAGTCACCGCCTTCAAAGGGTAACAGGAGCAGCGCACCATGATTACCATGTATGGCATCAAGAATTGCGACACGATCAAGAAGGCCCGCAACTGGCTGGACAATGAACGGGTCGCCTACAATTTCCATGACTATAAGGTCGCCGGCGTCGACAAGGCGAAGCTGGAGGAATGGGTGATGGAACATGGCTGGGAAACCATCCTCAACCGTTCCGGCACCACCTTCAAGGCGCTGGACGCGGGTGACAAGGCGCATATCGACGCGGAAAAGGCGATCCTGCTGATGATCACCAACCCCTCAATGATCAAGCGCCCGATCCTCGACACCGGTCGCGAAACCATCGTCGGGTTCAAGGCGACCACTTACGAAAACGCGCTGCAAGGCGTGAAGGCGTGATCGGGCGGGGGCTGGCGCGCATCGGGTTGATCCTTTTGATGAGCCTCATCCCCCTCTCGACGGCTTCGGCCGAACCGCTGCTGATCGCCCATCGCGGCGCCAGCGGCGAACGGCCCGAACATACCCTCGCCAGCTATGAGCGGGCGATCGACCAGGGCGCTGACTTTATCGAGCCGGACCTTGTGCTGACGAAGGACGGCGTCCTCGTCGCCCGGCATGAAAATGAGATCGGCGGCACCACCGACGTCGCCGACCATCCCGAATTTGCCGACCGCAAGACGACCAGGCGGATCGACGGCATCGACATGGTGGGCTGGTTCACCGAGGATTTTACCCTCGCCGAACTGCGCACCTTGCGGGCACGGGAACGCCTGCCTGACCTGCGCCCGGCCAACAAGCGCTTCAACGATCTCTACCTCATCCCGACTTTCGAGGAGATTTTGAAGCTGGTCCGCGCCAAGGAAGCCGAAGCGCATCGTCGCATCGGCCTTTACCCCGAAACCAAGCATCCCAGCTATTTCGCAGGCATCGGCCTGCCGCATCAGGCAGCCCTGCTCGATCTGCTCGGCCGCTATGGTTATCAGAGCGAGGCCGACCCTGTCTTCATCCAGTCGTTCGAGGTCGGCAATCTGAAGGCGTTGCGCGCGGCGACCCGCCTGCGCCTCATCCAGCTGGTGGATAGCGAAGCCGGCCCGGCCGACCTGCCCGGCGTCACCTATGCGGACATGCTGACGGTGCAGGGCCTGACCGACATCGCCACCTATGCCGACGGCCTTGGCCCGTCGGCCGCGCTGCTGATCGATACGCAGGGACCAACCGCGCTGGTCGGCCGCGCCCATGATGCCGGCTTGCAGGTTCATGTCTGGACGCTGCGCATGGAAAACAGCTTCCTGCCGGCCCAGTATCAGCGGCCCGACGATCCGCAGGGTCGGGGCGACTTTGCCGGCTATGTCCGCGCCATCGCCAACACCGGTGTCGACGGCATCTTCAGCGACTTTCCGGGTCAGGCGAAGGCGGCTTTGAGCGCCACCAACCCCTGACCGGTCAAGGGGCAGGCTTTGGCGGAAAAACTTCTCATCCCACGGCCTCGCTTGACTTGCCAAAGCCCGCTGCCGCGCGAATAACGGACCCATGTTGTCCCAGAAGACCCGTTATGCCATTCGCGCGCTCCAGCATCTTGCTGATCGCTACCGCCAGGGTCCGGTGCCCCTCAATGAAATCGCGACGCGCCAGAATATCCCGTCCAAATTCCTGACGGTGATCCTGTCCGAATTGTCGCGCGAAGGGCTGGTCGCGACCCAGCGGGGGCGGGACGGCGGCTATTGGCTGGCGCTGGCGCCGGTCGACATCAGCTATGGCGACATCGTTCGCCTGACCCGTGGTTCGCTGGCGCTCACCCCCTGCGCCAGTCGCTTCGCCCATGAAAGCTGCACCAACTGCCTGCCCGAATCGGAATGTCGCCTGCACCGCGTGATGCTGCGCGTCCGCGACGAGACGGCCAAGGTGCTGGACAGCATCAGTCTGGCCGAACCCTTCGCGGCGATGGACGAGGCTTAGCGAGTGGATGGATGGTTTGTTCCCCGGCGAAGGCCGGGGGCCAGTTCCTGGCTCTGGACTGGCCCCCCGCCTTCGCCGGGGAACAGCATTTGGGATGGGTCGTCCATAGAGACGCCCTTGCGTCCACGTCTCCGCTTCGCCACATCGGCATCATGACCACGCCGCCGCTCAAAGCCACCCTGATCCCCGTCACCCCGTTGCAGCAGAACTGCACCCTCTTCTGGTGCACGGAAACCATGCGCGGCGCCTTTGTCGATCCGGGCGGCGATCTGCCGGTACTCAAGCAGGCTGTGGCCCAGCATGGCGTCACGATCGAGAAGATTCTCGTCACTCATGGCCATATCGACCATTGCGGGCAGGCGGGCGTGCTGGCCCGCGACCTCGATGTCCCGATCGAAGGGCCGCATGAGGATGACCGCTTCTGGATCGACCGCCTGCCGCAGGATGGCGAACGCTGGGGGCTGCCGGGCGAGAGTTTCGAGCCGGACCGCTGGCTCAATGACGGCGATCAGGTGACGGTTGGCAATCTGACGCTGGACGTCTTTCATTGCCCCGGCCACACGCCCGGCCATGTCGTCTTCCACCACGCGCCCAGCAAGCTGGCGATCGTGGGCGACGTGCTGTTTCAGGGATCGATCGGCCGCACCGACTTCCCGCGCGGCAATCATCAGGATCTGATCGATGCCATCACTGGCAAGCTCTGGCCGCTGGGCGGCGAAACCGCCTTCGTCCCCGGTCACGGCCAGATGAGCAATTTCGCCCACGAACGTCGCACCAACCCCTTCGTCGCCGATTCGGTGCTGGCGGGATAATAGACAGCCGAAGGGCGGAGGGCTTTACCCCCGCGCCGCCATCGCCGGCGGCACCGGCATCGCCCGCGTTGCGCCATAGGCGATGCTGAGCGCCACGCCTGCCATTACCAGCATCACGCCCCATGTCAGCAGCGCGCCGCCCGCGCGCAGCATCGTGGGCTTGTCCGCATCCATGCCGAACGCGTGGGCGACCCGCGCCACCACATAGGTCAGCGCACCGATCCACAGCCACAGCGACGCGCCCGTCGCCATCTCCACAAGCGCGAAGAGAATCAGGACGATTGGCGTATATTCCACGAAGTTCGCATGCGCCCGCATCCGCTTCGCCAGCAGGCCGTTGCCGGCATCGCCATGCAATATCTTGTCCTTCACGCGGAATCGGGCGCAGCGAATCGCCAGCCACATGTTCAGCAGCGCGCAGGCGGCGGCAAAGGTCAGCGTGATCGGCAACAACATGGATTATCCCCTCGATTTCGTGGGCTTTACCCTAGCCCGGATATCTCACATAAGTAGGTGCATCGGGGCTCTGAATCTGAGATAAATCTTCTGCAAACAAAGTCTTATCGGACAGCAGAGGAGTTCCCC
>JAGVJS010000098.1 GCA_020051025.1 Sphingobium sp.
ACGCCGCTGGAAAGCGCCTTCACCCGCATGCGCACCGCGCGCGAGCAGGAAGCGCTGACCATTCGCGCTCAGGGCGCCAAGCAGGCGCAGATCATCCGCGCCGAGGCCGACGCGAATGCAGCGCGCATCTATGCCGAAAGCTTCGGGAAGGATCCGTCCTTCTACGATTTCTATCGTGGGATGCAGAGCTATCGCTACACCTTCGCGCCCGATCGCCCGGGCCAGACCAACATCATCCTGTCGCCGGACAATGAATTCCTGCGGCAATTTCAGGGGCGCCGTTAAACTTTCGTAATGATCCCCACGGGATCATTACGGAACCAGCGTCATTCAATGAGGGTTAAGGCAAGGCGGAGCATCTGAGGACTTTGCAAAAGTCCCGCCTTCCTTATTCCCGAAGCTTTGAAGAGGACCGTCACGAGTGCGTTACGCTTATGCCATCACCGGCGCCCTGCTGCTCGGCGGCACCGCCATTGCCGTCACCACCAGTTCCAATGTCGGCGCACAGGTTGCGCAGAATGAAGGATTGACGGCGGCGGCCCCGGCAGGTGCCCCCGCAAGTCTGGCCGACATGGTCGAAAAGCTGCAACCCGCGGTCGTCAATATTTCGACCAAGCAGCGGGTCAAGGTCCAGAACCCCTTCGCCGGCACGCCATTTGGCGACCTGTTCGGCCAGGGCGGCGGCGGCCAACCACAGACCCGTCAGGCCCAGTCGCTGGGTTCGGGCTTCATCATTTCGGCCGACGGCTATATCGTCACCAACAACCATGTGGTGTCGGCCGGCGCGGAAGGCGCATCGGTGGATTCGATCACGGTCACCATGACCGACAAGCAGGAATTCCCGGCCAAGCTGATCGGCCGCGACCCCGCGACCGACCTGGCCGTGCTGAAGATCGAATCGCCCAAGCCCCTGCCCTTCGTCAAGTTCGGCGACAGCACCAAGGCGCGTGTGGGCGACTGGGTCGTCGCGATCGGCAACCCCTTCGCTCTGTCGGGCACGGTGACGGCGGGCATCATATCCGCCCTGCACCGCAACACCGGCGGCACGTCGGGCTATGACAAGTTCATCCAGACCGACGCATCGATCAATCAGGGCAATAGTGGCGGCCCGATGTTCGACATGCGCGGCAATGTGATCGGCATCAACAGCCAGATCCTGTCACCCTCGGGCGGCAATGTCGGCATCGGCTTCGCCATTCCTTCCGAACAGGCGGCGCCGATCGTGGACACGCTGCGCAAGGGTCAGAGCATCAAGCGCGGCTATCTGGGCGTGCAGATCAGCCCGCTGGGCGAGGATCTGGCGGACTCGCTGGGCCTTGCGAAGAATCGCGGTGAATTCGTTCAGGGCGTCGAGCCGGGCAAGGGCGCGGAAAAGGCCGGGATCAAGGCAGGCGACGTGATCGTCAGCGTCGCCGGGCAGGAAGTGACCGCCGACCAGAATCTGTCCTCCATCGTCGCCAGCCAGGACATTGGCGCCAAGGTGCCGATCGTCCTGATCCGCAACGGCCAGCGCCAGACCGTGACCGCCATTGTCGGCGAGCGCCCGTCGGAAGACGAACTGACCAACTTCGCCCAGCCGCAGGGTGACGAGGATTTCAGCCAGCAGGACAGCAATCCGGGTCAGGCGACGCAGCAAGCGCTGGGCATTTCGGCGATCCCGCTGACGCCCGGCATCATCCGCCAGCTCGGCATCGCCGCCGATACGAAGGGCGTGGTCATCACCGCCGTCGACGGTTCGACCGATGCCGGCGCCAAGGGTCTGCGCCGTGGCGATGTGATCATCAGCGCCAACAACCAGCCGGTCGCCACCCAGGCGCAGCTGGATGCACAGGCCAAGGCCGTGGCAGGACAGGGCCGCAACGCCATCCTGTTGCAGGTGCTGCGCCGTGGCCAGCCGGCCATCTTCCTGCCGGTGCGCCTGCGCGACAAATAAAGTGACTTATATCCTCTCCCCTTGTGGGAGAGGAAGATGTGCGGTTAATTCCGTCATCCTCGCTAAGGCGGGGATGACGGTTTTTTTGTTGGGGAAAGATCGGGATGAGCGACGGTATCTTCATCGGCCTTGGCGCACCGGACAAGGATGGCGGCATAGCCCAGGCGCTGAACCTGCGCCGGGCGAACCGGCACGGCCTGATCGCGGGCGCGACCGGCACCGGCAAGACGGTGACGTTGCAGGGGATCGCCGAAAGCTTTTCCGCACTGGGCGTTCCGGTCTTCCTGGCCGATGTGAAGGGCGATCTGGCCGGCATCTCCATGGCTGGCTCCCCCACCGCCAAAAATGCCGACAAGCTGGTCTCCCGCGCAGCGGAGGTCGGCATCACCAACTATAGCTATGCCGACAATCCCGCCATCTTCTGGGATCTTTACGGGGAACAGGGTCATCCGATCCGCACCACCGTCAGCGAAATGGGGCCGCTGCTGCTCGCGCGCCTCATGGGCCTGAATGAAACGCAGGAAGGCGTGTTGTCGATCGCCTTCAAATATGCCGATGAGGAAGGGCTGCTGCTGCTCGATCTGGGCGACCTTCAGGCGATGCTGGCTTATTGCGCGGAAAATGCCGACACGCTTTCGGCCCGCTACGGCAATGTCACCAAGGCCAGCGTCGGCGCGATCCAGCGCCAGCTGCTCCAACTGGAAAGCCAGGGCGGCGACCATTTCTTCGGCGAACCCGCGCTCGACATTCAGGACATGCTCCAGGTCGATGAAAAGGGCCGCGGCTATGTGAATGTGCTGGCCGCCGACAAGCTGATGCAGTCGCCCAAACTCTACGCAACCTTCCTGCTGTGGCTGCTGTCCGAAATGTTCGAGACGCTCCCCGAAGTCGGCGATCCGGACAAGCCCAAGCTGGTCTTCTTTTTCGATGAGGCCCATCTGCTGTTCGACGATGCGCCCAAGGCGCTGACCGACAAGATCGAACAGGTCGTGCGCCTGATCCGGTCAAAGGGCGTGGGCGTCTATTTCGTGACCCAGAACCCGATCGACATTCCTGAGGATGTGGCCGGGCAGCTGGGCAACCGCGTCCAGCATGCCCTGCGCGCCTTCACGCCTCGCGACCAGAAGGCGATCAAGGCCGCCGCCGACACCTTCCGCATCAATCCCGACCTGAACGTCGAAACCGCCATCACCGAACTGAAAGTCGGCGAGGCGCTGGTGTCGCTGTTGCAGGAGGATGGATCGCCCGGCATCGTCCAGCGCACGCTGATCGCCCCGCCCCGCTCGCGCCTCGGCCCGGTCGAGGCCAAGGAACGCGCGATCATCCAGTCCATTTCGCCCTGCGCCGGCAAATATGACACGGCGGTTAATCGGGAGTCGGCGGAGGAAATCCTCGCCGCGCGTGGGGAAGCCGCTGCCGCCGCCGCACAGGCCTCCAAGGCGCAGGCGGAAGCCGACAAGGCCGCC
>JAGVJS010000002.1 GCA_020051025.1 Sphingobium sp.
CAGCGCTTCCTTGGCCGCTTCCTCGTCCACGCCCGGCGACAGCGCCTCGAACGGCACCTGGGCGGCGCTCAGCAGCGCCTTGCGGCTCGCGCTTTGCGAAGCCAGTACGATCATATCTCATGTCCTTCCGCCAGTTCGCGGTCGTTGAACAGGTTGATGATGGCGGCGGCCGCTTCCTCGATCGACCGGCGGGTCATGTCGATCACCGGCCAGCCATTGTCGGCAAACATGCGCCGGGCAAAGGCCAGTTCCTCCTGCACCTTCTCATTGTCGACATAGGCCGTCTCAGGCGCCTGATTCAAAGACAGCAGCCGGTTGCGGCGGATCTGGATCAGCCGTTCCGGGCTGACGGTCAGGCCTACGACCATCGGATGCTTGAGGCCATAGAGGCTGCGCGGCGGCGGCGATTCCGGCACCAGCGGGATATTGGCGGTCTTGTAGCCGCGATTGGCGAGGTAGATGGACGTCGGCGTCTTGGACGCGCGCGACACGCCGGCCAGCACGATGTCGGCCTCTTCCCAATTTTCATGCCCCACGCCATCGTCATGGGCGATGGTGAACTGGATCGCCTCGATCCGCGCGAAATAGGCTTCGTCCAATATATGTTTGCGCCCCGGCCGGGTCCGCGTCTCCTGCCCCAATATGTTGGACAGGGCGTCGGCCACGCTGTCCAGCGCCGCGACATGGGGCAGGCCCAATGCCCGGCAGCGCGTTTCCAGCCGCCGGCGCAGGGGATGATTGGTCAGGGTGAACAGCACCAGTCCCGGATTGGCGCTGATCTCCTCCATGATCCGGTCGAGATGCACCTCGGACCGCACCATCGGCCAGAAATGGCGGATCGCCTCGACATTTTCGAACAGCCCGATCGCCGCTTTGGCGATATTCTCCAGCGTTTCGCCGGTGGAGTCAGACAGGAGATGCAGGTGGATGCGCGCCATGGGGACATCTCTGTTGGAGGGCTGTGGATAAAGCAAGGGATGAAATTGTGGATAAGTTCAGGGGATTTTCCCGTCCCCACTGACCGGAATCTTATCCACAGGCCCCCAACAGGCCCCTGATTCCATCCACAGCCTGTGGGTAACGGGGATAGTGACTCTGACTCGCCACGCCTTCCGTGACTCTACGGAGTCAACATGTTGGCAAAAGCGGGCACAGCGCATAAACCCCGCTGCCAACGGACCAACTATCTCCATCATCCCTTGAATCTAAATAATAAGAGAGAATGTGATGCGCGAAGACGCCCCGGTGAACCTGACCGAGAAACCGCTCCTCGGCGTTCTGAAGGGCGATCGTCCCGCGGTCCCTCCGATGTGGCTGATGCGCCAGGCCGGCCGCTACCTCCCCGAATATCGGGCGTTGCGGGCGGACAAGGGCGGCTTCCTCGAACTCGTCTATGACAACGCCGCCGCGGCCGAAGTCACGCTCCAGCCACTCCGTCGCTTCGGCTTCGACGGCGCGATCCTCTTTTCCGATATCCTGATCGTGCCCTATGCCATGGGACAGGATTTGTGGTTCGAGGCTGGCGAAGGCCCGCGGCTTGCCCCGATCCTGGCTGAGACGGACCTCTCTGCGCTGAAACCCGATTTCAGCCGCTTCGACGCGGTCTATGAGACGGTGCGGCAGGTAAAGGCCGCTCTCGACCCCCATGTCACCTTCCTGGGCTTTGCGGGCAGTCCCTGGACCATTTCGACCTATATGGTCGCGGGGCAGGGCAGCAAGGATCATGGGCTGGCCCGCCGCATGGCCTATAACGAGCCGGACCGCTTTGCCGCGCTGATCGACGCGATCGTGGACGCCACCGTCACCTATCTGTGCGGCCAGATCGAGGCTGGCGTGGAAGCCGTGCAACTGTTCGACAGCTGGGCCGGCAGCCTGTCGCCGCTACAATTCCAGCGCTGGGTGATCGAACCGAACAAGCGGATCGTCGCGCAGCTGAAAGCGCTCCATCCCGATATTCCGGTGATCGGCTTCCCCAAAGGCGCAGGCGCGAAACTGGCCGATTATGCCGCGCAGACCGGCGTCGATGCGGTGGGAGTCGATGAAACAATCGACCCGCACTGGGCAAACGCTGCGCTGCCCGCCGGCATGCCGGTGCAGGGCAATCTCGATCCGCTCGCGCTGATCGCGGGCGGCCAGGCGGTCGAGGAGGCGGTCGACCTGATCCGCGCCGCCTTTGCCGATCGGCCCCATATCATGAACCTTGGCCATGGCATTTTGCCCGACACGCCCATTGCACATGTCGAAGCGCTCATTAGCTATGTGCGAAAGGAAGGAGTTTCCGTCTGATGGCCTATCTTGGCGCCGCCTATCTCTGGGTGAAGGCCGCCCATGTCATCTTCGTCATCTTCCTGATGGCGGGGCTGTTCATGATGCCGCGCTTCTTCGTCTATCATCAGGAAACCGTGCCCGGATCGTCCGAGGACAGGCGCTGGATCGAGCGGGAAGGGCGATTGCTCAAGATCATCCTCAACCCGTCGCTGATTCTGGTCTGGGTCTTCGGCCTGATGCTGATGGTGGAGATCGGCGCCTGGAGCTTCGGCTGGTTCCATCTGAAACTGCTCTTCGTGCTCGGCCTGTCGGGCTATCATGGCTGGATCGCGGGCTACACCAAGAAGCTGGCCAGAGGCGAACGGCCGCTCAGCGACAAGAAGCTGCGCATGCTGAACGAGATTCCGGGCGTCGCCGCAGCGGTCATCGTCATCGCCGTGATCGTGAAGCCCTTCTGAATCCGCCCCGCGCGAAGCGGGGGGAGGGGGACCATTGCGCAGCAATGGTGGGGGGAAAGCGCGCAAGCTGTCCTATTTCCGCCTGGTCTGCTATGAAGGGCGTGCGCACGAATAGGATCAGCCTGGCGCAACAAAATGTCAAAATTTGCGGGAAAAGTGCGAAGTTAAGCCGGGTCCACCGCGATATTGTCGATCAGCCGGGTCTTGCCCAGCTTCGCCGCGCCCAGCAGCCGGGCCGGACGGTCAAGCACCGTCATCGGCGCCAGCGTTGCAGCGTCGCACAGGGTCACATAGTCGATGGGGCCAAAGCCATGACTCGCCAGCATGGCGATGGCCTTGGCAATGGCGCTTTCCACGGTCGTGCCCTTTTCCATCTGGCGCTTCGCTTCCCCTAGCGCGCGGGGCAGGGCCAGCGC
>JAGVJS010000134.1 GCA_020051025.1 Sphingobium sp.
CGGCAAAGCCGCACAGCGCCGGCGCGGCGGCGGCAAAGCCCGCCTCCATGATGTTGAGGCCGCGTTCCTTGACCAGATAGATGGGGAACCAGGTGACGAAGAAATAGGTCAGCACATTGATGCAATATTGGCCGAGATAGATGCCGAGCATCATCCGGTTTGCCAGCAATTGGCGGACATTGTGCCAGGTGAAGGTGGGCGCGCGCCCGGCGACCGGACCGGCATCCTCCATATGGATGAGGCCGCCGCCCGCCTCGATATGCGCCAGTTCCGCTTCGTTGATCGCGGGATGGCGCGCCGGGCTGTGGATGAAGCGCAGGAACAGCGCGGTGGCCACAAGCCCCAGCGCGCCCATCACCCAAAAGACCGATCGCCAGCCGAAGTCATGCACCAGCCAGCCCATCAGTGGCGCGAAGGCGACCAGCGAGAAATATTGCGCGCTGTTGAAGATGGCGGACGCGGTGCCGCGTTCCGCGCCGGGGAACCAGGCGGCGACCAGCCGGGCATTGCCGGGGAAGGAAGGGGCTTCGGCCGCGCCGACCAGAAAGCGCAGCGCGAACAGGCTGGCCACCACCGGCAGGCCGGCGATCAGGCCGACCGTCCCCTGCATGGCGGTGAAGAGCGACCAGATGGCGATCGCGCCGGCATAGATTTTCTTGGTGCCGAACCGGTCGAGCAGGGCGCCGCCCGGTATCTGCGCCAGCACATAGGCCCAGGCGAAGGCGGACAGGATGAAGCCGGTCTGCACCGGCGACAGGCCCAGTTCGCCGCTCGCGGCATTGCCCGCAATGGAAAAGGTTGCGCGATCCGCATAGTTGATCGAGGTGATCAAAAAGATCAGCGCGATGATCCTGTATCGCACATGCGTGGGGGAAGGGGTGGGGCGGGCGGCCTGCGACAAGTCTGCTCTCCTGATGGCCGCCCATCTGCCGGGGCGATCGGAATGTTGAGACAGGAGGCTAGCCGGACGGAGGGCGATCGTCCAAGTCCAAAAGCGGCATGATCCAGCCATATCTTGGCAAGATCATCTCTGGGCTACCGGTGTCTATCGTTGATCGGTGCAAGCTGTGCATTGATCCATGCCGGATTGAGGTTGGCATTTTCCGCTGGCCCGGCAGTATCCAGACAGAACCGATCCGGCACCATAGCCCGGACATGATGATGGGGAGTGAGAAAGGCCATGAACGGCACCACCAACCGCTGCAAGGCGATTTTGAGCCTGACGACCGCAATCGCGACAATCGCGCTGGCGCCCCATGGACTGGCGCAGGCCGATCCGGTCGCGCCGCAGAATGACGCGCCGGTCGCGGATATCGTCGTCACCGGCTTTCGCGCCAGCCTGAACAATGCGCTGGCGATCAAGCGCAACGAAACCGCCACGGTCGATGCGATCAAGGCGGAGGATATCGCCGAATTTCCTGACCTGAACCTCGCGGAATCCTTGCAGCGTATTCCCGGCGTGGCGATCAGCCGCGTCAATGGCGAAGGCCGTAACATCTCCGTCCGCGGCCTTGGCCCGGAATATACCCGTGTCCGCATCAACGGCATGGAAGCGATCGGCACCAGCGGCGGCACCGACAATTCGGGCGGCGTGAACCGCGGCCGTGGTTTCGACTTCAACATCTTCTCGTCCGACCTGTTCAGCAACCTGTCGGTGCGCAAGACCGCGACTGCCGATGTGGAAGAAGGGTCGCTGGGCGGCACGGTCGACCTCCAGACCTCGCGCCCGCTCGACTATCGCAAGCCCACGGCGGTTCTCTCCGCCGCCGCCAGCTATAACGACCTGCGCCAGAAGACGACACCGCGCCTGTCCGGGCTGGTCGCGACCCAGACCGACGACGGCCGGTTCGGCGTGCTGCTCTCGGTCGCTTATGAAGAGCGGCGGATCAAGGAAGAAGGCGCCAATATCACCCGCTGGAGCTATGGCGGCTTCAATGGCGGGTTCAACGGCGCATCGACCCTGCCGGGCCAAACGATCGGCGAGATCAACGATGCCAATCCCGAAACGGCGCTGTATCATCCGCGCATTCCGGGGCTGGTCAGCTATGATATTTCGCAGAAGCGGCTGGGCGCTGCGGGATCGGTGCAGTTCAAGCCGACTGATCGCACGCTGATCTCGATCGACGGTCTCTATTCGCGGCTGGACGGCACGCGCAAGGAAGCGCAGTTGCAGGCGATCAGCTTCAGCCGGTCGGGCAGCGGCAAGCCGCAAACGATCATCCGCGACGGCGTGGTGGACGGCAATAACAATATCGTCAGCGGCACATTCGACAATGTCGATCTGCGGTCCCAGTCGCGCTACGACGTGCTGAAGACCGAATTTTATCAATTCACCGGATCGGTCGATCATCAGTTTACCGACCGGCTGAAATTCTTCGCCATGGGCGGATATGCGAGTTCGGAATTCACCAACCCGATCCAGACCACGGTGACGATCGACGCGATCAACACCGGCAATTTCCAATATGATTTCTCGACCCGCTTCCCCAACATCCAGCCGGGCGTGGACGTCGCCAATCCGGCGACCTGGAGCTTCATCAACGGCACGTCGGAAGTGCGCATCCGGCCGCAGAGCGTCAGCAACGCCTTCACCACGGCCAAGGGTCATCTGGAATGGGAAGCGATCGACGGCATCACCGTGAAGGCGGGGCTGGACTGGCGCAAGTTTGAATATGGATCGACCGAGCGCCGCCGCCTGTCGGGTGAAACCGTGGTCGCGCCGTTGACCGCCGCACAGCTGGCCGGCATGACCACGCTCTTTTCCGGTTTCGGCAAGGGGCTGAACGTGCCGGCCGGCACGCCCACCGCCTGGATCGTGCCCAATCTCGATGCCTTCATCACGCAGGGCGGCATCTATACCGACCCGCGCTATGCCACAGGCGGGATCGAAAATGCGACCGCGCGCGGCTCCTACATCAACGTAAAGGAGGAGGATGTCGGCGTCTGGGGCATGACCCAGTTCAATTTGCAGGATATTGCCGGCGTGCCGATCCGTGGCGACATCGGCCTGCGCTATGTGAAGACCGACCAGTTCTCGACCGGCTATGCCAGCCAGGGGACGGCGATCAACCTGGTCACTGCCGACCGCAGCTACAAGCGCTGGCTGCCTTCGCTCAATCTGGTCGGCAACATCACCGATACGCTTCAGGTCCGCTTCGCCGCGGCCAAGACGCTGGCCCGCGCCGGCATTGCGTCGCTGACGCCGGGCGGCAACCTCAACGTGTCGGGCGGGAACCGCACCTATAGTTCGGGTAATCCCGACCTGAAGCCGACCTCCTCGAAGAATCTGGACGTATCGGTCGAATGGTATCCGATGCCAGGCGCGATCTATGCCATTTCCGGCTTCCGCAAGGATATCGGCAGCTTCGCCCAGACGCTGAGCGTCGGCGTGCCCTATAGCAGTCTGGGCCTGCCGGACTCGCTGCTCGATGGCACGACCGCGTCGCCGAGCGACATCTTCATCGTCAGCCAGCCGGTCAATTCGGACGGCGGTATCCTCAAGGGCTTTGAAATCAACGTGCAGCAGCCCTTCAGCTTCCTGCCGGGCGTATTCGCCAATTTCGGGGTGATGGCCAACTATACCTATGTGACGTCGAACATCGAATATCTGACCTCGGCGAACGGGGCGACGTCGGTGACGGCGCCGCTGGTCGGCCTGTCCAAGCAGGCGGCCAACGCCACCCTCTATTATGAGGACAAGAAGTTCCAGATTCGCGGGTCGGTGGCCTATCGGTCCAAATATCTGACCGCGGTGCCGGGGACGGAAGGCAATGCCTATAATGGCACCAACAGCACGCTCAACGTCGACGCACAGGCCAGCTACAATCTGACCGAGAAGATGAAGATCAGTATCGAGGCGATCAACCTGACCGACACGAAGAACGACCAGTTCGTGGACGAGACCAACCGGCTCAACGTGCTGACCCACAGCGGTCGCCAGTTCAATTTCGGCGTACGTTACAGCTTCTAACCCTCCCTTTCCCGAAGCACGCCGACCTGACGCTGGTTGCCCCATGTGGCAGCCGGCGTCATTTTTTGTGGGGTAAGGAGGCCTTTGAAAAAAGCCGTTCGCCCTGAGCCTGTCGAAGGGCTGTTCTTTCTTTCAACGTGGGAAAGGAAAGCAGGGCTTCGACAGGCTCAGCCCGAACGGTAGGGGAGTGGCTATTGGCTACTGCGCGAAGCGGGCGATATTATAGGGGGCCATCGGAATGTCGGTCGCGCCTTTCGCGATGATTTCCGCCATCGTTTCGCCCACGCCCGGCCCGATCTGGAAACCGGACCCCGAAAAGCCGAAGGCATAGTATAGCCCGCTGGTCGTTGCGCTTGGCCCCATCACCGGCTGGCTGTCGGGCAGATAGCCTTCGATCCCGGACCATACCCGGATGATGTTGAGCTTGCCCAGTTGCGGCGCCAGGCGGCGGATCTGCTTCAGCTGGCTCAGCGTATTTTGCGGTTCGACATAGGCGCGATACTGGTCGGGGAAGGAGGGGCCACGCGTACTGCCGCCGAGCACGATATTGCCGCGCGCCACCTGCCGGAAATAGACCGTTTCCTCTTCCAGCGGCGTCATCACGCCGACGGCGGGAGGAATCGCATAGGGCACCGGTTCGGTTACGCTCATGTTCGGGCCGCGCGGCACGATCGGCACCGGCTCGCCAAACTGGCTGGACAGGGCATTGCCCCAGGCGCCGGCCGTCACCAGCAGGATCGGCGCGCGGAAGGTCCGCCCATCGGCCGCCGTGACGATGAAATCCTCGCCCACCTTCTGCGCGTCGACGATCTTCGTATTTTCATGCACCATCGCGCCCAGCTTCTGCGCCGCGCGGGCGAAGGCGGGGGCGGCGAGGCGCGGATTGGCATGGCCGTCGGTCGGCGAATAGGAGCCGGCCAGCACATCGGGACCGAAAAAGGGGAATCTGTCGCGCAGCGCATTGCCGCTCAGCAGTTCGAGGTCGAGCCCCTCCAGCCGCGCCTTGTCGGCATAATCCTCCATTGCGCCGACCAGTTCGGGCCGCTCGCGATAGCAGACGCGGATATGGCCGGACTGGAGATACTCCACATCCGCGCCCAGCAATTCGCGCGACTTGCGCCAGATGGCAATGGCGCGATTGGCGAGCGGGAGCTGGTGGAAACCGCGTCCCTGCCGCCGGACATTGCCGAAATTGGTGCCGCTCGCCTGCCGTCCGATCAGGTCGGTTTCCAGCAGCGTGACGGACAGGCCATGCCCGCGCAGGAACAGCGCGGCCGATGATCCCATCAGCCCGCCACCCACGATGATGACGTCGCTGGCTCCGCTCATTGCTCTTCTCCGATCGCGATGGTCAGCGGCTTGACCGGCGCCTGCCCGCGCAAACGGCCGACCTGCTCGACCGGCACGCCCGCTTCGGCAGCGATCAGTTCGGCGGCGGCGAGACCGCAATAACGGCCCTGACAACGGCCCATGCCGACGCGGCTGAACGCCTTGGCCCGGTTGGCTTCCTTCGCGCCCGTTTCGCGCATCACGCCACGCAGGTCGCCCGCGGTCACGCCTTCGCAGCGGCACAGGATCGCATCATCGGGCAGCTTTGCGGCCTGTTCCGCAGGCCATGGAAAGGCCTTGCTCAACCCGCGCGCGAATTTGGCATAGTTGGCGACATCGCCGCGCAGGCTCGCCATCTCGCCCTTGTCCACCGGGAGGCCAAGGTCGGTCAGCGCAGCCAGTGCGGCCAGCCGTCCGCTCGCTTCGGCCGATCGCGCGCCCA
>JAGVJS010000234.1 GCA_020051025.1 Sphingobium sp.
CAGCCCTCGCCCCGTAGTGGAGACCTTTTACACCCGCCCTTTGATTCCAAAGGGCTTTCCCCCTCGCAAATGGCCCAGTTGAGAAAGTTGGGCTAGGCCTGCGTCTTGGCTTCCTGCCAAAGCGCTTCCATTTCCTCCAGGGTGGCGTCAACGGGCAGGCGGCCCGCTTCGGCTAGGCGGCGCTCGATATGGTGAAAGCGGCGCTCGAACTTGTCGTTGGTTGCGCGTAGCGCCGCCTCGGGGTCGACCTTGCAATGGCGCGCCAGATTGGCCACGGCAAACAGCACGTCACCCAGCTCGTCGGCGAGGCGGACCCGGTCGATTTCGGCCGCCGCCAGCTCCGCCCTGAGCTCGCCGAGCTCTTCCTCGATCTTGTCGATGACCGGGCCGGTCTGCTGCCAATCGAAGCCGACCCGGGCTGCCCGTTTCTGGATCTTCTCGGCCCGCAGCAGAGCGGGCAGGGCCCGCGCCACTCCGTCGAGGGTACCGGCCGGCACGGCGCCTGCGCCTTTGGCGGCGCGCTCCGCCGCCTTGCGAGCTTCCCAGGAGATCGTCTGGGCTTCGGCCGTGGCCACGCGGGCGTCCCCGAAGACATGGGGATGGCGATCGACCATCTTGTCGGCGATGGCCGCCGCCACCTCGGTAAAACAGAACGCGCCGGCTTCCTGGGCCATTTGAGCGTGATAGACGACCTGCAACAGGAGGTCGCCCAATTCTTCCTTGAGGGCCGGCAGATCGTTGCGTTCGATGGCGTCGGCGACTTCGTAGGCTTCCTCGATCGTGTAGGGCGCAATGGTCCGGAAGGTCTGGTAGATGTCCCAGGGACAGCCGTGGCGGCGGTCACGCAACCACGCCATGACGGCGAGCAGGCGCGCCATCGGCTCGCGGGGGAGCGATTCCGCGGTGGGACGTTCAGACCCCATGACGTCAATCCTCGACTCAATTATCGTATAATATATATTATGACAAATATAATAAATAATATAAATGCCAATGCACTACCAAGTCACTTTCATGCTTTCCTTTAATAGAGCGAAAAGTTTGAGCCCGCGGCTCGCTTCACTGGCAGGCACACCGAGGGTCAATAGAATGCCCTCTTTCGGATTGCCCGGGCGCTGGGTCACCAGATCGAATACCACCCGCGACTCGCTGTCGGCCTGGGTCTTGGGGACGTTCTCATAGATGACGAAAAAACTCCCGTCGCCCAGCTTTCGGGCTTGCGCCTGCACCGCCGGCCGTCGGGCCTGGATCGCACCGCTTTTGGATGCGGCGTAGTGCTCGGCGTCCTTGACGCCCTCGAAGGCGAAATCGACGCGCCAAATGATCAGCCGATAGCGCTTGTCGCTGCTGAAGGCGATGCCGCGTTCCCAATCCTCGGTCGCCTGCCAACCCAGGGGCAACGACAGTTCGACCCGGATCGAGCCGAACTGGAGCCGCGCCAAGCCTTTGTCGCTGTCGATGCCCAGCACCTTGGACGACACTTGATTGGGTCCGCCGGCAATCATCGGGTCGCCCCGGCTGAAGCTCGCGCCATTATCGTTGATGGCGAAGTCCCGAAAGGTCATCCCGTCGGGATCGAGTCCTTGCGCAGCGGCTTGCCCGGCCGCCAGCCACGCGGCAGCTCCCGCAACCAGGAACAGCCGGCGTCCGGACTCTTTTTGTCTCACCTCAGAATTTAGATGAGAGATATTTTCTACTAGATTGTTATAAATGAATTATTCTCCATCTACTTCGATGACCATGCCGTCGTGGCAAGGCTGGACATGGGGCGGCGTCAGGCGATCAACCTCAGCATAGTCCATATCGACGTGGAGGTTGGTCAAAAAAGCCCGCTTCGGGCCCACACGCTCGATCCATTCCAGGGCCCGGTCGAGGTGGGCGTGGGTCGGGTGCGGGCGGAAGCGCATGGCATCGACGATCAGCACTTCGACCCCGGCCATGACCTCGAACGCCGCGTCGGCCAGGGTCACGACGTCGTTGGCATAGGCCACGCCTCCGAAGCGAAAGCCCAGCGAAGGGGCGATGCCATGGTCCTGGATGAACGGCCTGACCGGCAGTCCGGCGGCTTCGAATGGACCATTGATTTCATGGTGCCGATAGATCGGATTGTAGAAGCCATCATCCTCGGCTTCGAAGCAGTAGCGAAAGCGCTGCAGCAGGATCCTGTGGGTGCGCTTGTCGGCCCACGCCTCGATAGGCCCCTGCCGCAGGGCATAGGGCCGAACGTCGTCGATGCCATGGACCTGGTCGGCATGCTCATGAGTCCACAGCACGGCGTCGATCCGCTCGACAGCGGCGTCGAGAAGCTGCGCGCGAAGATCGGGTGAGGTGTCGATCAGGAGGGTCTTGCCGCGGTCCTCGACCAGGATGGAGCAGCGCCGCCGTCGGTTGCGCGGGTCGCCGGGCCTGGCCGCTCCCCATTCGCCGCCGCCGTCCTTGCCCCCTACTCGCGGTACGCCGCCCGACGTCCCGCATCCCAGGATCGTCACCTTCACCGGAGCCGCTCCGCCTTGGCGAACAGCCGGAAGAAATTGCCGGTCGTGGCCGCTTCGAGCTCGGCCACGCTCACGCCCTTGAGCTCGGCCACCTTGGTCGCGGTATGGGCCACGAAGGCGGGCTCGTTGGTCTTGCCGCGCTTGGGAACCGGGGCCAGGTAGGGCGCATCGGTCTCGACCAACAAGCGGTCCAGCGGAATGTCGCGCACGATCGCGCGCAGCGCCTCGGCCGCCTTGAAGGTGACGATGCCCGAGATCGAGATGTACAGGCCGAGCGCCAGCGCGCGGCGCGCCACCTCGGCGCCCGAGCTGAAGCAATGGATCAGGCCGCTGAAGGCGCCCCGTGCATGCTCTTCTTCCAGCATGTCGGCGGTTTCGGCGTCGGCGTCGCGAGTGTGCACGATCAGCGGCAGGCCGCTCTCGCGCGCTGCCGCGATATGGGCGCGGAAGCTCCGCTCCTGGGCCGCGGGCGCGCTGTGTTTGTAGAAATAGTCGAGCCCGGTTTCGCCGATGCCGACCACCTTCGGATGTTTCGCCCGTTCGATCAGCTGGCGCGCCACCGTGTCCGGTTCCGTTTCCGCCTCATGG
>JAGVJS010000303.1 GCA_020051025.1 Sphingobium sp.
ATGGCAGGGCGCTCTCCTGCCGGGCGGGTATAGCTCAATGGTAGAGCACTAGCCTTCCAAGCTTGTGATGCGGGTTCGATCCCCGCTACCCGCTCCAGCAAAAAATCCCAGAAATCAGCCGTTTTTTCCGCCTTCCACTAGGCGAAGGCCTTTGCCGGCTGCGGTAACGGTGCGGTAAGCGTCGGGCGACAGTGCCTCGATTTCGCCAATGATCTCTTCCGTTGCGCCTAGGACCATGCCCAGATTTGCGGGGTCGGGGATCGCGTAAATGTCGCTGGTTGCGAAAGGGACGTGGCCCAGCATGATCTCGCCTTGCCGCCAGTTCGCCTCACCAATGCGTCGGCGCACCAGCGTTGCCATCGATCGACGAATCAGCTTCGGCCCGGCCTGCCTGTCCTCGGGCAGGCCCAGGTGCGCGCGCATCTTGTCCCACGAATTGCGGATGGTGCTGACCGGGATCCAAAGATCGTCCATCCCGTCGAGCAACGGGGCGCATTGGGCGGCGATCGGGACCATAGGCTGACGCTTGTTCGTTCGAAGGCGGCGGGCCGGGTTCAGATCCAGCACGCGCGCGTCAGCGTGCCACTGGTCGCGCTTGACGGCCAGCACGGTTTCGGGGCGCGCCCAGCTCGCGACGGCCAGCTGAAGGTAGCGCAACAGGTTCGTCCTGGTCGCCGCGATCATGGCGCGTTCTTTGTCAGAGCGGCCGCCGTCGGGCCGCAGGCAATAGTCGAACATCGCGGCGATCGTCTTGACGTCGGCGCGATAGGTGGGCGACCGTGCGACATCGACCTGCTGGCGGGCCTTGAACTGCGCTTTCTGACCGGGCGTTGCATTGATCGCGGCGGCAAACTGCATCACGCTACCCTCGACATGCGCGAGCGATCTTTCGCGCAGATATTCGCCTTTGCTGCTTGTGACAGGCCGCTTGAGTGCCCACGCGCGAAATTTGTTGATCCACGGTTCGTTGATGGCGGCGCACACGACCTTGGCGTCCGTTTCGGCCACATAGTCGATGATGTGCGCCAAGCGGTGCCGCGCGGCTGCTTCGCTGGCCTTGCCCTCGATCAGGATGAGATAGTCGGCAATCGCATCGGCGACGGTCGGGGATGCCTCATGTTCCCACGGTCGATGGCAATGCGGGCACATGCGGTGCCCGGTCTGGGTTAGGTAGTGGCGATCGAGCGCGATGCGCCCTTCCGCAACATCGTCCGTGCCCGCGCTAATGGATCGCTCGCGTCGCCGCTCCGAATCGTACCAGACGATTTCAAGGTTGGCTCGGCCGGCGCGGCGATGGAGCGCAAAGTCTCCGCGCTGGTAGAGCGGCTTCGGGCGCTTCGTTGCAGGCATAGGTTCCTCTGGTAGTCAGCAGCGGCTTGCGTCAGCATGTCATAGGCGCCGCTTGCGACCAGCAGGTCAAGATCGTTGGGTGAAAGCTGAATGCCCTTACCCTGTTCCAGTCGCCTGGACAGGCGGCGCAACAGGTCGGGTGGGGTAGGGGCGTTCATGCGGCGATCCTTTTGGCCCGATCCCGGCGAATATGCTGGTCGACATAATGGGCGACCCCAGGCCGGTCACTGCAGGGCAGATCGCGGCGATACCAGTCTAGCAGGTCGGCGAAGCACCAATAGCGTTCCCATTCGGTGAAGAAGGGCGCCGTGGCGTCGCCGTAGCGGGCCGTCATTTCGGCCATGGGCATGTCCTGCGCCCAAGCCCCCTTCACGCTGCTGTCCGAGGCGGCGAAGGCGCGGCGCATGGCGCGTTCGGCCCGGCGGGTGCTTTCCTCCAGTGCTTCGACCTTCTCGGTCAGAGTCGCCGGCTCGGCCTTGACACATTCCAGCGTGACGACCCAGCGCCAGTCCGCCGCGATGGCACGCCAGACGCGGATTTCCTGCGCCGCCTGATCGGCCGAGAGCTTGCCCGCCTCAATCAGCGTCGGGTATTGCGCCTCGCGGCGTTGGACGGCGGCGGTGGCCTCATCGGCTAGCGGCGCGTAGCGATCAAGCCCGGTCATTGGACGCGCCTGCCCGTATCGACGCCGAGAGACTTAACCGACGTTGCCGTAGCATCCAGCACTTCGCAATCAGCGCGATCGAGATGCACCACGATCGCCAAGGCTTGGCTCAGTTCGTGATCTCCAACGATCATCGCGTCGTTCACCGTCCCCTTATGCGAAATGATTATTGATATTTCCGCCTCGACGTCGGCTGGCATGACACCATGGAGATTATCGATCGCGGCGGCCGCCATTTGAAGGAGCTGATCTCGCAGCGTCATGCCGCCATCCTTTCCACTTCGCCGTCGCTGGCGACGTTCGCTCGGGCCAGCGCTTCGGACATGACAGGGGATACGCTGTTGCCGCACATGCGGACCTGCGCCGTCTTGGTGAGCGGGCGGCCGTTGACCATCAGATCGATGATGTAATCAGGCGGGAAGCCCTGCGCGGCGAACAGCTCGCGCGGCGTCAGCATCCGCATGCCGATATCGACGATGACATAGTCTTCACCGCCGATCGTCACGACTACCAAGCCGAAGCGGTCCTTGGTTGTGACGGCGCCCAGCGGGCCGCCCAGTCCGTGACCATCCTGCTCATTGCCGTAATATTTGACCAGGAAGGCGCGGACCTCCCTAAAGTGGCCGCCGCCGCTTGTCAGGGTGCCGATAGGCGCGTCATTGCCCTGTCCCACGCAGTTGTTGCGCAGCTTGACCAGATGGCTGGCCACGACGCCCTGTTGCGTCCCCCGCGCCGTGATGGTGCTGACAGGCGTTTGCGCGCTATGCCCGGCATGCAGGCCGCCGCGCGGCATCGTGTTGTGCTGCGCCATGAAGGCAGCGACCAGATATTGATGCGCGCCACCAGCGGTGATGGTGTGTGTCGGTTCGCCAGCGTCGGTGTGGGGCTTGCCGCTGTTGCGCATCGTCATGACGTGCGGAGCGATCAGCGCGATTTCTCCCCGGTGCGCGCCTGTGATGGTCGGGATCGGTTCGCCCGGCGCGTAGTTGCGGTCGGCGCTGCCATGGTGCGTCAGGGGCATGAAGAATGGCGTCACGACGGCGAACTCGCCGCCCTTGGCCGTCGTGATAGTGCGCAGCGGTTCGTCACCGGCATAGACGCGCCCTGCGCCCCATGTGCCGTTGCAGACCGGCACGATGAACGGGTGCGGCGCATTGATGACATAGCGCATGATGCCGGCGGCAATGCGGCGGCAGGTGGCATCCTTCAGCGGCCGCGCGCGGGTGAAGATCGACGGGCACGGGATGCTCCAGTCGATGATCTCCGCCGCCGTGCGCCATGGCAGCAGCTGGCCAGCCTCCACCGACGCGGTGCCGGGCTTGCCATGGGTCGGCCGGGGCCAGACGATCTTCTGACCGTCGCAGCGGGCGATCATGAAGAGGCGTTTGCGTGAGGTCGGCGCGCCATAGTCGCAGGCGCGCAGCTCCTTCCATTCGACGCGGTATCCGGCGCGGCGCAGCTTCGCCACCCACAGGTCGAACGTCTTGCCCTTCGCCTTGGGGCATGGGCGGCCGTCATCGGCCAGCGGCCCCCATGTCCGGAATTCCTCGACATTTTCCAGCATGATGATCGCCGGGCGCAGTGTCGGCCCGAGACGGTCGATCCAGTGATGCACGACCCATGCAAGGTCGCGGATATTCTTTTCGACCGGCTTGCCGCCCTTCGCCTTGCTGAAATGCTTACAGTCGGGTGAGAACCAGGCGAGCCGCACCGGACGCGGGCGCATGTCGCCATTGTCGTTGGCGAAGGTTACCGCCTCCAGCGGATCGACCGCCCAGACGCTCTGGCACAGATGCCGCGTCGTCGGGTGATTGGCGGCATGCATCGCCACCGCCTCGGGATCATGGTTGACGGCAACGTCGACCTGCCGGCGCAGCGCCAGCTCGATCCCGGTCGAGGCGCCGCCGCCGCCGGCGAAGTTGTCGACGATGATGCCGTCGTTCCAGTCGCGCGCAGGTGCGGCGCGATCGAGGTCGATCAAGAGAGCGCTGCTCATGGTTTAAGCTCCTCAATCGGGCTGACCATGAAATGCCCGACGCCTTTGACCATCCGCGCTATTGTCACCTCGGAGATGGTTGAAAGGTCTATCGCCCCGCCCCCGTGCCGCACGGAAACATGATTGATTTCGACGCAGGGACAGGAGCCGGCGAAGCCAGAGCGCCCCAAGGGCGCCCCACTGCCAGCGAAAATGTTCGCGTGCGTCATGGCTGGCCCTCCGAAATTGCGCATTCTCGCGAGATGAAAGTTTCGAGCGCGTCCATGGCGAGGTCTTCGGCATCAATGGCTTCGTCGCAGGCCTTCTTGGCGGATGAAAGCGTAGCTTCGGCCTGATCGACAGCCTTGATAGCGCGCAGATGTGCGACCTTGGCGCGGCGCACATCGTCGCAAAGATCGATGAAACTGCGCCCTCCCTTGTTCGCCAACGCGAGTTCAGCGGGGCTCATAGCGCCAGCCTCCGTTCGATCAGGTCGGCAGGCAGGCCAGTCACGCGCTCCAGTTCGGCACGGAAGGCGTCGCGGGCCATGGACTGGTTTTCCAGTTCGCCGGCATATTGGCCGACCATGGCCGTGTCGGTCGCGGTGCGCGCAGCGAGACTGGCCACATGGCCGGAAACCATTTCCAAATGCAGTCCGGCAAGGCCGAGCGATGTAAGATGGTGAGACAGACCTGAGGGACGCCCTGCGTCGCGGCTCGACGGAGTGACGTCGCTGTTGCTGATGTAAAGGCCCCGGAAACCGCGTGCGCCCAGATCAAGCCGCGTTGGCTGGAACCCCGCATAGCCCATTGCGGTCTCCAAGCTACGCGGTGAACCGGCGTCATGGCCACGCATGCGACACCACTGCGAAAAACTCTCATGCAGTGCGTCGAGGCTGACATTTGCCCCTTCGCTATCTTGCGTGTGGGCGGCCAGATATGTGCGCAGGAGCGCAAGCGTCGGGCCGCTCATGCCCAGATCGCCCAGGCAACAAGGGCGACCGACCCGACGAGGGCGGCCAGCGACACGATCATATAGAGGAATGCGTTAATCTCAGCTTCAAGCGACCGGTCGATGGCCGCCTGCTGTTCGGGCGAGAAATCGGAGTAGGGCATTGGTGCCTCCCGTTGGTGACGGAAGGCATAAACACCATATCGGTGTTACATGTCAACACCGATATGGTGTTTAATCGTCGTATACTTCATCTGGCCACCAATCGGCATCGTCAGAACCGGGAGGCGGCCAATCGAATGCTCGTGAATCATCTGGTGTCGGCAGCACCGGCTCGGTGCCATCCGTATGAACACGAATGATCGCGCCCCACTGCGCCGTCTCTTGAAAGATCGCCGACACGCCGCCTCGGCTCATTGCCGATCCGATCAATTGCGCCCGTTCGGCGCGAACATAGCCAATCTGGATTTGCCGATTTGAAAAAACGGCTATTGCACGGGGATCGACAGGGTTCCTCGGTTCAGGAACCAAGTGCACTGGTTCGCCCGGCAAGCATAGTGCGATCTCGAAGCGCCTTGCCGGTCCTTTCTTGTTTGGATGGTCAGCGCCGACAACGGCCAGCGACAGTCGTTTCACATCTCGCGCCCAAACCAGATAGCGCGGCCATGTATGCGCAGTTCGTCGGCCGCAACGTCGAAGTCGGGCCCACCAGCAACCTTATTATCGGACGATATCATCAACCGGCCCGACCCTGCTGCGCGCAGCCGCTTCAGTCCATGGGCGCCGAAGTGATCAATCCAGTAAATTCCATGCATCCGCGTCAAGGCGCGATCGGCCGTATCAATTAATACCCGGTCTCCTGTGCGCAACGTAGGCTCCATGCTGTCGCCAATACCCCGGATCTGGCGGAGAAAATGAAATGGCGATCGCGTGAGGATGCGGAGCAGCCCAAGGTCCCATTTCACTGGTTCTTCTTCAATCATGTCTTCGATGAGGGTGCCCGGTCCCATCGACACGGAAAGATCCAGAGAAATGATATCTACCGTTCCATCGTCGGCGGATGCGCTGCGTGTTGGCAGTCGATCCGAGAGGATATAGCCGTCGTTTGCGGCGCCAGGTGTGATTATATCGCCAACCGGTACGCCGAATGCGGTTGCCGCCTTCTCGATCCAATCGGTGTTGAGGCCGCGCATCCCCTTTTCTAGTCGCTCGATCTGCTGGGGCGTGGTGCCCATTCGCTTGGCCAGTTCCGGCCGCGCCCAGCCCTTTGCCTCCCGAAAAGCAGCAATGTTGTTGGCAATTGTCATGCTTCCTCTTGCACCAAATTGGTGCCGCACGCCCATACTCCAAATTGGTGTTGACAGGATGGTGTTGTTAGCACCATATCGGTGTCGCACGGAGGAATTAGATGCAGCTTCAAGACTGGTTGACCATGAAAGGCCTGAGCAATCCGCAGTTCGGCAAGGCGATTTCTCGCACTGCCGAAGCGGTCCGCCGCTATGCCAGTGGCGAGCGCATCCCTGATCGCGACACGATGACCGCAATCGTGCGGGAAACGGACGGCGCTGTGATGCCAAACGATTTCTACGGCGTTGATCATGACGAGGCTGGTAGCGCCGAAGTCGAGCTGTCGTCGCCCGGCAAAAACAACGATCTTGCCGCAGCGCAGCAAAGCGAGGCGGCGTGATGTCTCGCACCATCGTCCTTTCACCTGAACAGCAGTCCGGCAAAGCGGCATTCGCAGCCAGCGTCAAAGCGTTCGGCGGGCAAGAAGCCGCAGCGTCCGAAACTGGCGTTCGTCGCCAGAAAATCAGCGACATGGGCCTGCGTAACATCGCCGAATTTCCCACGCTCGACCTGATCGACGCGCTGGAAGATCGCACGGTCGGCCTGCCTGGCTGGCCCCATGTCACTCACTGGTTGTGCCATCGCCGTGGTGGCGTGTTCGTGCCGCTTCCCCAAGGTGAAGATGACGCCGATGGCATGATGGTCACCGTCGCCGAACTGGCCGGTGAGCTGGGCGACGTGTCCCGCGCCATTTCCGAAGCGGTCTGCGCCTCTGGCGATGGTGGTCGCGATGTCACGGGCGCCGAAGCCGCCGCCGCGCTGGCTGAGCTGGACGGCCTCGATCGCACATCGGCGCAGCTGCGCCTGAAACTTCTTTCCAAAATGCAGGGAGAGCCGAAATGAACGATTTGAGCGGTTTTCGTCCTTTTAGCCTGGGCGTCTTTCGTGACGCGCTGATGGGCGGCGGCATCTATCAGGGCGCACAGCTGATCATCGCCTGCCAGATCAAGCATCTTGGCTGTGTCGAGGCGCGGGCGTCCAGCAAGGGCGCGGTCGCGCTGGCAGACTGGCTGATCGCTAAGGCCGATTTCATCGATCGCCCGAAGCCGGGCTGCCATCCGCTCAACAGTGGCACGACGATCGAGCGTATCCTCGCTGGCGACATCCTGCCCGAAGAAGAATTCGCGCTGTCGCTCGCCGAGGCGACAGAAGGCGCGGTGCTGCCCGAGATGTTCGGACTGCCCACAGATACAGGATCTTCCGCGTCGGGGACTTCCCCCCTGACCACCGACGCGGGGGAGAAGGCGTCGGAGCCGGTGGAATTCACCCCTGACCCGGCTTCGGCGCCTTCATTGATTGGGAATTTGCCACCGCTTGGCGTGCTGGGCGGGCAGTTGCCTTCGGGTCGGCTGTTCCACCCGATCGCGGATGGCCGCTTTCCCGGCGGCTTCGTGCTTACTGGGTGCGGCATCGCGATCAACCTGGACGAAAGCACCGCCACTGCCCTGCGCGACGCGGTCACCGCCGGGCTGGATCATCTGCGCAGCGCGCGCACGGGTCGGAGGGCCGCCGCATGATCGTGCAGGACAAGGTGCTGACGGCATGGCTGGCAACGGCCAAGCATGGCGAAACGATGGTCTATGCGCGGGCGACAGCGCTGCCGGCAGGATCAAGCGTGGCGAAACGGCTGCGCGCACTGGCCGAGGCCGGCCATGTCGTATTGAGCCAGGAACGGCGGGAGCATGGACCGGGCGATGAGAATTTCCGGTACATCGTCAAGCGCACGGCGGTGCAGTTGCCCGCCCCGGACGGATCGCTGAACGTGATAGGTTTGCGGCCGATGTCCGCCTGCAAGCCGCAGGACAAGCGCACGGGCGCGTGTGCGGCGGTCGCTCGCGATATCGCGCCGCATGTCCGGTCGATCCTGGCCGAGGG
>JAGVJS010000043.1 GCA_020051025.1 Sphingobium sp.
CTGGACCAGCACCGTCGCCACCAGCACCAGCAAGGCAGCCAGAATGCGGTCGTCGCCGCCCACGCTCTGGGTGGCGCGGCGGATGCCGATCGCGGTCAGCGCAAAGAAAAATCCCGACGCGATACCCGTCAGTGCCGCCGGCTGGGCCAGCGCGCGCAGAAAATCGCCCGGCCCCATCCGCTTGCCGCCGGTCGACAGCAGCATCACCCCCATCACGCCGCAACCGATCCCGGCCCAGGCCAGCGGATGCAGCCGCTCGCCCAGCAGCAGGAAGGAGAGCACCGCCCCCTGCACCGCCTCCGTCTTGGAATAGGCCGTGCCGACCACGAAATTGCGATGCCTGAACGCCATGATCAGCAGATTGGTGGCGATGATCTGCGCCAGACCGCCTGCGACGCAGAAGAACAGGAAAAGCGGTTCGATCGCCGGCAGCGCGGCGGGGAAGGCCAGCCTGTATCCACCCAGCAGCATCAGCGTGAAGGGGATGCCATAAAGGTAGCGGACCAGCCCGGCGGCATTGATCGACAGGCTGTGGCTGACGCGGCGTTGCACCGCGGTGCGCCACGCCTGCACCGCGCCTGCGATCAGCGTCGCGGGCAGCCAGATGGGGGACGTAATCATGCGCGCCCCTATACAGGGCGGTCCGCTCGCGTCACCCCAGCCAGACGATCAGCGTGAAGAAGAGCGACAGCGACACGCAGGCAAAGCCGTAAAGCAATGGCAGCCGCAGCAGCGCGCCGGTACGCGACAGGCTGTAGGCGTCCTTGAACTGGCGATACATGTGCCAGGCGGCGAACAGCAGCAGCCCCAGCGTCACCAGTCCGCTCGTCACATGCAGCGCGGTCAGGATCATCGACAGCGAAAAGAGCAGCGACATGAAGGCGATGGAGTAAGTGACGTACATCGCATGATCGTACATCTTGAACTGCCGGCTGAACGGGAAGAGCAGCCACAGGAAGGGCAGCGAGATCAGGATCAGCGCCCAGGAGAATTTATAGGCGTTGGCCTTGAGCTTGTAATAGGCGAATTCCGGGTTCTTCGCCGCCGCGCTCACCACGCTGCCCACGCTTTTCGCGACCCCGCCATGCACCCCTTCGCCGACCAGCGAATCGGTAAGGCCGCTCGCCAGTGACAGGGCTTTTCGTTCAGCCCGCGCGTCGTCCAGATCTTCGTTCAGTGCCGCCTTGCGCGCCGCGGAAATGTCCCGCTGCGCCAGCTTCGCCTCGATCTTGCGAATATCGGCATCGGCCTTGGCCTGTTCCTTGCGCAGTTCGGCCTGGGCTTCCCTGTTCATCTTCACGCCCTGCACGGCGTCCGCCGGGCCATGATGGCTGGTGAGCGAGAAAATGGCGTACATCAGGAAGGCGGAAAACAGGAAGAGCGCGAAGGGCGACACGAATTTCGCCCGCTCGCCATGAATATAGCGGCGCGTCAGCGTGCCCGGCCGCAGCGCCAGTTCGGGCAGCGTGTTCCAGATCTTCCCTTCGAAATGCAGCACGCCATGGGCCAGATCATGCCCGATCGCGGCGAAGCTGCGGTGCAGATGCGCCGCCTGCCCGCACTGCGCGCAATAGGCGTCCGTCACCATCGCCCCGCAATTGAGGCAGGCGCCATGGCCAGCCTCATGCGCTCCATGTCCGGCTTCGCCATGGCCCGGCTCGACTGCGCGAGCCAGCATCCCGCCAGTGATCGCGTCACCCGCTGCTTCGATGTCCCCTGTCATGGAGCGGAAGTGTATCAGTGGTGTATGACGGACGCCAGACGGCTTGCGCTCTGCGTCAACTGGGCTTGGTGCCGGACGGCACGGCCGGCGGCCATCCCTGTCGTCCCATCGTCCAGTTCGCCTGCAACCGCACCAGCGGATTGGGCGCGCACCATATCTCGCCGCTGTCGCACAGGCCCGTCACCCAGATCAGATTATGCTCCTGCCCATAATCGATGACGGCCAGGGCATAGCCTTTTCCCTTCCCCTCGACGGTAACGGGCAAGGGCGGATCGAGCTGGGTGAAGGACATGGGTTTCTCCGGCTTGGGTGCCGGAGAGAATGTGCGGGAGAGTGCGGGGTTCCTGCCCCTTAACCGAGATCAGCCACTTCTTAATCCTCCCCATCGCCAGATGGGGAGGGGGACCGCTCGCGTAGCGAGTGGTGGAGGGGACATGCGCAATGGTCGAGAATAAGTCGCGTCACGGCATCAAGATCACCCAGCACATCGGTGGCCTTGATCCGCAGTACCGTAAGCCCTTGCGCACTCAGCCACGCATCGCGCCGTGCGTCATGCGCGACCTGTTCGGCGATGTCATGGCTTCCGCCATCCACCTCGATCGCCAGTCGCGCCGAGGCATAATAGAAATCCAAGACATAAGGCCCTGCCGGATGCTGCCGTCGAAATTTCAGCCCTTGTGGCTTGGTGCGCAGCCACTGCCAAAGGGCAATTTCGGGAGGAGATAAAGCGCGCCTCAGTTTGCGCGCTTTCTCAACGGTCTTGCGTTTCGGCGGCATCGCACTTCCCCTCCACCGGCTTCGCCGGTCCCCCTCCCCATCTTGCGATGGGGAGGATAGGAACGTCATGCCTTCTCCAGCAACCCTTCCTTCTTGATCTTCTCCTGCCACACCAGCGGGGCGAGGCGGTGGACATTCTGGCCTTCGCTATCCACGGCCACGGTGACGGGCATGTCCTCCACCGTGAATTCGTAGATCGCTTCCATGCCCAGATCCTCAAAGCCCACGACCTTGGCTTCCTTGATCGCGCGGGCGACCAGATAGGCTGCGCCGCCGACCGCCATCAGATAGGCGCTTTTGTGCGTCTTGATGCTCTCGGTCGCTGCCGGGCCGCGCTCGGCCTTGCCGACGCAGGCGGCCAGCCCCTGTTCCAGCATCATGTCCATGAAGCTGTCCATGCGGGTCGCGGTCGTCGGGCCGGCCGGGCCGACCACCTCGTCGCGCACCGGATCGACCGGGCCGACATAATAGATCACGCGGCCCTTGAAATCGACCGGCAGGGTTTCGCCCCTGGCCAGCATATCCTTGATCCGCTTGTGCGCGGCGTCGCGGCCGGTCAGCATCTTGCCATTCAGCAGCAGGCGGTCGCCATGCTTCCAGCTCTGTACCACTTCCGGCGTCAGATTGTCGAGGTCGACGCGGATCGCTTCCTTGCTCGGCTTCCAGTCGACCTGCGGCCAGTCGGACAGCTTGGGTGTTTCCAGATAGGCCGGACCCGAACCGTCCAGCGTGAAATGCGCATGGCGGGTCGCGGCGCAGTTCGGAATCATCGCCACCGGCTTGCCCGCCGCATGGCAGGGATAGTCGTGGATCTTGATGTCCAGCACGGTGGCGAGGCCACCCAGGCCCTGCGCGCCGATGCCCAGCGCATTGACCTTGTCGAACAGTTCGATGCGCAGTTCCTCGATCTTGTTCTGCGGCCCGCGCGCCTTGAGTTCGCCCATGTCGATCGGGTCCATCAGGCTTTCCTTGGCCAGCGCCACGGCCTTTTCCGCCGTGCCGCCGATGCCGATGCCCAGCATGCCGGGCGGGCACCAGCCCGCGCCCATCTGCGGCACCATCTCCAGCACCCAGTCGACGATCGAATCGCTGGGGTTCATCATCTTGAACTTGGTCTTGTTCTCGCTGCCGCCACCCTTGGCCGCGACATCGATGATCACCTTGTTGCCCGGCACCATCTCGACATTCAGCACGCAGGGCGTGTTGTCCTTGGTGTTCTGACGCGAAAAGGCGGGGTCTTTCAGGATCGATGCGCGCAAGCGGTTTTCGGGGTTCAGATAGGCCTTGCGCACGCCTTCGTCGATGATGTCCTGCATCGACCGGCTGTTATCGTCCAGCCGGCACTCCATGCCCCACTTTACGAAGACATTGACGATGCCGGTGTCCTGGCAGATCGGGCGATGCCCTTCGGCGCACATGCGGCTGTTGGTCAGGATCTGCGCGATGGCGTCCTTGGCCGCCGGATTGGCTTCGGCCTCATAGGCGGTGCCCAATGCCCGGATATAATCCATCGGGTGATAATAGCTGATGAACTGGAGCGCGTCGGCGACGCTCTCGATGAGGTCGGCGGTCTTGATGAGCGTCATCTACCCTGGTCCCTATTCCTGCGGCCCGCCTCTGCACGGCGGGTCTTGCAAGGGGCAGCGGCTAGTCCCGAATCCGCATCAAGTCCAGCTTTCAGCCATCGGCATAGGGGAAATGGCTCCACCAGGGCTGCTTCTCCTCCAGCACCCGGGCAAAGCTCGGCCGCGCTTCCAGCCGATGGAGATAGGCGGCCAGCATCGGGTGATCGCTACCCATCGGCTGCACCTTGTCGGCGTAGAAAAGGGCAGGGGCAGCGGCGCAGTCCGCCAGCGTGAAGCTATCCCCGGCCGCCCATCTGCGTCCCGCCATCCGCGCCTCCAGCATCGCATAGCTTTTCGCCAGCAACCCGCGCGCCTGTTCCACCCCATAAGGATCGCGCTGCGCTTCGGGCCGCAGCCGGTCGGCGACGATCGCCTGCATCGGCGCCATCACATAATTGTCGAACAGCCGGTCCATCAGCCGCACCTCCAGCGCCGCGTCGGGATCGGCGGGGAAGGGGTGGAATATGCCGGCCTCATGGCACGCCATATATTCGACGATGATGCTCGCCTCGCCGACCGTGGCGTTTCTGGCGGAGTCGTGCAGGACAGGGAATTTGCCGACCGGCCACAGCGCCAGCCATTGGGCTGCCACGCCGTCTTCCTCCAGCATCCTGGCCGTGAAGGGCGTGCCATTTTCGTAGAAGGCGATCAGCACCTTCCAGCAGTAGGAAGACAGCGGGTGGTAGTAGAGAATCATCGGATATGCTCCTGCCGACCACAATATCTTGTGCTTGCTGCCCCGCCCGACGGATCGTGCGCCCTTGGCCGCGCCGGTCGGGAATGACGATTATCGTCGTCGGTTTTAGACCTTGGTCGGAAAATCCATGGCAAGGATTTTTTATTTTTTATCTGCCTGAACCCTCTTGCCTTTTTGCGGGGCAAGGAAAGTCCATGCGTCGCTTGATGGGCGGTCGATGAGATGACTCATTTTGTCGACGGACGGTTTCATCATCCTGTCACCAGCAGGTGATTCGCCTCTTGTCGGGTGGCCGATTGTTATGCACTATCTGTGGTATCGGGTTAACGGGGGTTACCCAACAGATTGTGATTGCATCGCTGGATCCTTTTTCAGCGAGAAGGGATTTTTGTCTCTGCAACCGGTCGGTTTGGCCCTTTTCCGTCCCCGCGGCGGTATGGTTCATGCTAGGATGCGCAGCTTGTCGCGACCCGCTGGACCGAATCGAACGGAACAGGAACAACGGGGACTCGCATGGATTTTCGAGATAGTGGACAAGGTGGCGACGTGGCGACTGTAATGGACGATCTGGTGGAAGAGACGAAGGATGCGGTGACGGTGGAAGCCGCGCTGGCCAAGGTCGACATCCCAAAGGCTGAGCCTGTGACCTCTTCGACCGTGCTGGCGCGCCGATTCCCGGTCACGACCGACGCATCGCGCGACGCGCTGCTGACCGAATTCGGCAAGGACACGCTGAACGACCGCTATCTGCTGCCCGGCGAATCCTATCAGGATCTCTTCGCGCGTGTCGCGGCCGCCTATTCGGATGACGCTGATCATGCGCAGCGCGTCTATGACTATATCTCAAAGCTCTGGTTCATGCCCGCCACGCCCGTCCTGTCGAACGGCGGCACCGGACGCGGCCTGCCGATCAGCTGCTATCTGAACAGCGTGGACGACAGCCTGGAAGGCATCGTCAACACCTGGAACGAAAATGTCTGGCTCGCCTCGCGCGGCGGCGGCATCGGCACCTATTGGGGCAATGTCCGCGGCATCGGCGAACCGGTCGGCCTCAATGGCAAGACCAGCGGCATCATTCCCTTCGTCCGCGTGATGGACAGCCTCACCCTCGCGATCAGCCAGGGCAGTCTGCGCCGCGGATCGGCCGCCTGCTATCTCGACGTTTCGCACCCGGAGATCGAGGAGTTCCTCGAAATCCGCAAGACGTCCGGCGACTTCAACCGCAAGGCGCTGAACCTCCACCACGGCGTCCTGCTGACCGACGAGTTCATGGAGGCCGTCCGCGACGGGTCCGACTTCAACCTGCGCAGCCCCAAGGATCAGTCGGTGCGCGGCACCGTCAACGCCCGCGCCCTGTTCCAGAAGCTGGTCGAAGTGCGCCTTGCCACCGGTGAGCCGTACATCGTCTTCTCCGACACGGTGAACCGCATGATGCCCAAGCATCATCGCGATCTGAACCTGAAGGTGTCGACATCGAACCTTTGTTCGGAAATCACCCTGCCGACCGGCACCGACCATCTGGGCAACGATCGCACGGCCGTCTGCTGCCTGTCGTCGATGAACCTGGAAACCTGGGACGAGTGGAAGGATCATCCGACCTTCGCGGAAGACATCATGCGCTTCCTCGACAATGTGCTTCAGGATTATATCGACCGCGCGCCGCCGGAAATGGCCCGCGCCAAGTACAGCGCCAGCCGCGAACGCTCGGTGGGCCTGGGCGTCATGGGCTTCCACAGCTTCCTGCAAGCCCGCAACATCCCGTTCGAAGGGGCCATGGCCAAGTCGTGGAACCTGCGCATCTTCAAGCATATCAATGCCAAGGTGAACGAGGCGTCGATGCTGCTGGCGCAGGAACGCGGGCCGTGCCCCGACGCCGCCGACATGGGCGTGATGGAGCGCTTCAGCTGCAAGATGGCGATCGCGCCCACCGCGTCGATCAGTATCATCTGCGGCGGCACTTCGGCCTGCATTGAGCCGATCCCGGCGAACATCTACACCCACAAGACGCTCTCGGGCAGCTTCGCGGTCAAGAATCCCTATCTGGAAAAGCTGCTGATCGCCAAGGCGAAGGACAGCACGGCGGTCTGGAACTCGATCCTGGAGCGGGGCGGCTCGGTCCAGCATCTCGACTTCCTGAGTCAGGAAGAAAAGGACACGTTCAAGACCAGCTTCGAAATCGACCAGCGCTGGCTGCTCGAACTGGCGGCCGACCGCACCCCCTATATCGATCAGGCGCAGTCGCTGAACCTGTTCATCCCGGCCGACGTGGAAAAGTGGGATCTGCTCATGCTCCACTTCCGCGCCTGGGAACTGGGCATCAAGTCGCTTTATTATCTGCGCTCCAAGTCGGTCCAGCGCGCAGGCTTCGCCGGCGGCGTGGAAGCCGACAACACGATCGACGCGCCCACATTCCAGATCGGCGAGACCACCGACTATGACGAGTGCCTCGCCTGTCAGTGATAACATGAACTCCTCTCCCCTTGTGGGAGAGGAAGGGGCCCGCGCCGCGCAGCGGCGTGGGAAGGTGAGGGGGAAGGCCCCAAACCCGACGACAGCGCGGGCGCGCGAATTGCGTCGCAATGCAACCGATGCCGAGAAACTTTTATGGAAGTGCCTCCGCGAACAGCTGCCAAGCGCGAAATTCCGCCGTCAGGTGCCGTTTGGTCCCTATTTCGCCGACTTCGCCTCTCATTCGGTTCGTCTGATTATCGAACTGGATGGCGGCCAGCATGATGAAGCGACGGATGCAGTTCGCACGGCCTTTCTCCAAGAAGAAGGGTATCGCGTGATCCGCTTCTGGAACCATGATGTGATGCAGAATCCCGAAGGCATAATGGCAGCCATCGCCACGGCCTTCACCCCTCACCCTCCCGTCGCTGACGCGACGGGGCCCTCCCTCTCCCACACGGGGAGAGGGGACGGCACAGATCGCTCGGAGTAACCCACATGCCCCTTCTTCAAGCCAGCAAGGTCTACAAGCCCTTCGAATATCCCTGGGCCTATGAATTCTGGAAGCGCCAGCAGCAGCTGCACTGGCTGCCCGAAGAAGTGCCGTTGGGCGAGGATTGCCGCGACTGGGCGCAGAAGCTCAGCGACCATGAGCGCAACCTGCTGACCCAGATTTTCCGCTTCTTCACCCAGGCTGACGTGGAAGTGCAGGATTGCTACCACGAAAAATATGGCCGCGTGTTCAAGCCGACCGAAATCAAGATGATGCTGACCGCGTTCAGCAACATGGAAACGGTCCACATCGCGGCTTACTCGCACCTGCTCGACACGATTGGCATGCCCGAAAGCGAATATTCGGCCTTCCTCCAATATAAGGAGATGAAGGACAAGCATGACTATCTCGCCCAGTTCGGCGTCGACACGGACGAGGATATCGCCAAGACCCTCGCCATGTTCGGCGGCTTCACCGAAGGCCTCCAGCTTTTCGCGTCGTTCGCGATGCTGATGAACTTCCCGCGCTTCAACAAGATGAAGGGCATGGGCCAGATCGTCACCTGGTCGGTGCGCGACGAAACGCTCCATTGCGAAGGCATCATCAAGCTGTTCCACAGCTTCGTGAAGGAACGCGACTGCCTGACCGCCTCGGTCAAGGACGACATCATGGACATGTGCCAGAAGACCGTCCGCATCGAGGACGCCTTCGTCGACCTCGTCTTCGAAATGGGTCCGGTGCCCGGCATGACGCCCAAGGACATCAAGAAATATGTCCGCTACATCGCCGACTGGCGCCTGGGCCAGCTGGGCCTCAAGCCCATCTACATGATCGACGAGCATCCGCTGCCCTGGCTGACCCCGCTGCTGAACGGCGTGGAACATGCGAACTTCTTCGAAACCCGCGCGACCGAATATTCGAAGGGCGCGACCCGCGGCCAGTGGAACGACGTCTGGGACGCCTTCGACCGTCGCCAGAAGGTCAAGGGCGGCGAAGCGGCGAACATCGACGCCGACCCCGACATGTTCAAGGCCGCGGGCATCGCGGCGGAGTAAAATTTTGTAAATCTTTATGGGAGGTCAATATGACATAGCGATGTTTCGGTGATAATGATTGTCCATGCGCTGTGAAAATCCGTTTTGACCAACGATTTAGTTCTTCATGGATGGCGGAAGAGAGATCAGATCAGGCCACCAGACTTCATGATCCTACAGTTCTTGGCATAACTATGATTGTTAGCGGTGCTTTGTCGCAAGGAACCTGATGATGCTGATTTCCAGCTTTTATCAGGATCAGCGCGGTTTTTGGGCTTGGGAAGTTTTTGATGAGGACGGGGTTTATCTTCGGTCCGAGCGTGCATTTTTAAATGAATTTGACGCCCGTGATGATCTGAAGGTTTCGACGCATCTCATTCAAGATCAGTTCCACCTCAATTAACGTTGATCCGGGCGGACAGGTGGGAAACTGCCTGTCCAACCGGCTCAGGAAGGAAGGAGGGATAGTGCCAGTCATCTTCCGCGTCGATGGCTGCCGGTTCCACTTCTTCGCCAACGAAGGCAATCCGCGTGAACCGGTGCATATCCATGTTGCGCAACCCGGTGCCGACGCCCAGTTCTGGCTATATCCTGAGGTCGAACTGGCCTGTAATCGCGGCTTCGATGCACGCAGGATAAAGTGGCTCCGGGACGTTGTCGAAGCCCGGCGCACGGATATCGAGGACGCTTGGAATGACTTCTTTGCCTAGGCCGACTGACGTTCGCTTCGATGAAGTGCAGATGTGGGTAGATCTTGAAGATGGCCGGACTTTGGGCATTCCCCTTGTTTGGTTTCCGCGTCTGTTGCGCGCCAGCCCGGCGCAGCGCGCCGATTTTTTCCTCAGCCCCAGTGGACTCTATTGGGACGAGATAGACGAGGATATTTCCATCGCTGGCCTTCTGGCCGGTCGTGGGGATCATACCCGGTCGCGCAAGGCAGCGGCCTGAACGCAACCGCATTCATAACGGACCAACCTTCCGCCAGAATGGCGGGAATCACGCTATGCTCGTCCCATGACCGAGCCAGCCCCCGCCCATAGCGCCCCGCTCCCTCACACAGCGCTCCACGCCTATGTCTGCAATGTCTGCGGCAGCGACCATGTCACCCGCAAAGCCTGGGCGGCATGGGATGTCGCGGCGCAGGCCTGGGTGCTGGAGGTCGCCTTCGACTATGCCCATTGCCATCGCTGCATGGGGGATGCCCGGCTCGATCGTGTCACCCTGACCAGCCCGCCCCCGGCCGCGATTACCGGCCCCGCGCATGTCGCGCCGGGGTGAGGCTTCCTTAACCGCGCAGACTTATGCTGCCTCCCCATGGTCTTCGGCGTCCGCCTCCGCACGATCTTCACCAGTCGCTGGTTCGCCTTGCTCTGGGCGGTGCTGGTGATCCTGACCGCAATCCAGTTTGTCGGCGCCGGCCCTGACAAGGATGATCAGGCGCAGGGCGATAACAGCAGCGCTGCCGACAGTCTCACCAACGAGCAACGTCAGGCTATTGCCAACGCTTTCTGATTGGGGGGGCGGGCGTGATCCCGGCAGTCTCGCGATGCCATGGCCCTGACCCGTTCGCTTCGAGCGCGGTCGAGAAGCGGCAAGCGCAGAGTGTCACGTTGACGGCGACCGAGGGGCTTGCAGAAATCGCACGAGCAGGGATTGAAGCGGCCATCATCGGCCGTTGAAACCCTGCGCTGATCCATTCGCTGCACACTATGCTGTCCTATTGTGCCGCGCGGCCCTACCCTCAACGCCTCCGCTGCCGCGCCAAAGCGGTCGCGAAACAATATGTCGGCAATAGGATATGAAATGTCCAAATCAGCGGGAAATGTGCGAAGTTAAGCGGCCTGTTTCCTACGTGCCACCCCGCCACCTGAACCGGCGCTTTTGTTCCGTTCATGCAACATCTTTTACCGTCGCGGGTTCTTGCACCACGACCAGAGAGGGAAGGAGCCTCGCCCCATGATATTTTCGCTCAAACGGGTCATCGCCGCCCTGTCGTTGGGGGCCATGACGCTGACCGGCATCGCCGCGACCCCGGCCGCTGCCCAGTCGCGCCGCGACGTGCGGGAGCATC
>JAGVJS010000040.1 GCA_020051025.1 Sphingobium sp.
GGCATGGTGGCCACCTGGGTCGGCCATGCGACCGTGCTGGTGCAGGCGGCGGGCCTGAACATCCTGACCGATCCGATCTGGGCCGACTATGCCAGCCCCTTGCCGCCGCTGGGGCCGAAGCGCGTGGCGGAGCCGGGCATCCGCTTCGATGATCTGCCGAAAATCGACCTGATCGTGCTGAGCCACAATCATTATGACCATATGGACCTGCCCACGCTGAAAAGGCTGTGGGAACGGGACCGGCCCAGGATCGTCACCAGCCTTGGCAATGACGCGATCCTGAAAGCGCAGGGCATCCCGGCAACGGCGCTGGACTGGGGGCAGTCGGTCAGTGGCGCGGCCCTGAACGGCCTGGCGCCGCAGGCGGTGATCCAGTGCGGCAATTACGAACATTGTCCCGACTATCGCGTCCATGTGACCCGCAACCATCATTGGGGCAGCCGCTGGGGCACGGACCGCAACCGGGCGCTGTGGTCGAGTTTCCTGATCGAGACGCGGGCGGGCAACATCTTCTTTGCCGGCGACACCGGCGCGGGCGACATGGGCTGGCCCTATGAGGCGACACGATACGGCCCGATCCGGCTGGCGCTGATCCCGATCGGCGCTTTCCGCTTCTGGAAGGGGCAGATGGCGTCGGACGCGCATATCGGTCCGGCGCAGGCGGTCGAGGTGTTCGAGCGGCTGGGCGCGTCGACCGCCATCCCTATTCATTGGGGCACGTTCCGCCTGTCCTACGAACAATGGGATACGCCGCCCAGGATGCTGGAACTCTATTTACGCTGCGCCGGGATCGAGCAGAAACGCTTCGCGCCGGTGCGGATCGGCCAGACATTGCCGGTCCCCACGGTCAGCCCGGTGCCGATCGGGGCGAAACGCTGCGACGAGCGGGCGATCCGCGCACTGGAATGATCCACAACTTATCCACAGGCCATGCACAGGGTGATACAGCGACTGACCACAGGCTATACAGAGATGATGCACAGCCTATGCACAGGAGAGCCCACAGGTGACGGAGCCGGGTGAACAGTCGATCAGGCAGGCAGGGCAATGCCTGTGCGGCGCGGTCCGTTTCGAGGCGGTCATCGCCGACCGGGCCATGGGCGCCTGCCATTGCGGCATGTGCCGGCGCTGGTCGGGCGGCGTGTTCCTGTCAGTCGCCTGCACCGCCATCAGCCTGGCCGATCCCGATGCGATGGGCATCTATGCCTCGTCGCCATGGGGTGAGCGGGGTTTCTGCAAAAATTGCGGCAGTTCGCTGCTGTGGCGGTCGAAGGACGGCGCGCATCTGGCGGTGTCCATCCAGGCCTTTGCCGATCCGGGCGCCTTCCCCTTCACCACGCAGATCTTCACCGACGAAAAGCCCGCATGCTATCATTTTCGCGAGACGACGCGGGATATGACCGGTGCGGAGGTGGTGGCCGCCTTCGCGCCCGGTCAGGATCGTTAAAGGCGCGTCAGCCGGCCTTGGCGCAATCGCCGGTGCGGGTGCCGGTCAGATCATGGGTGGTGCGCAGGACAGGCTTGCCACCCTCCGTCTTCGTCATGGTCGTGCCCAGCGTCAGCGAGTCCGCGGTATAATTGCCCTCGACCGTGATTTCCGACGTACCCGCGCCCGCCTTGCAGTTCAGGGTCGCGATCAGCCGGCCCTTGCGCGCCATCTTGTCCTTATAGCTGCACGCCGTTCCTTCCTTGCCCGCGATCCCATCGGCATCGGGCAGGCCATCCTTGTCGATGGCGATGCACAGCTTCTCCTCGCCCACTTCTTTCAGCGCTTCCTGATATTGGGCCGGGGTCACGGTGGGCGTGTTGTAGCCGGTGGTCTTGCGCGTCAGCGTCCATTGGCCCGCGCGCATCAGGATCGGCGCCTCTTCCGCCTCCGGCGCCGGGGCAGGTTCGCTGCCGCAGGCCGACAGGCCAAGCGTGCCGCCGCACATAAGGGCCAGCGGCAGCGCCGCACGCCAGGTCTTTCGCATATCCTCTCCCCTGTTCTTCGTAAGAATCTGGCGAAGGCTCTACCGCTTGGTCATGGAGCGCAAGGAAAATTATCGCCGCCGCCGGGTGGGCGCTTGCCGGGTGGGGGCATGAAAGTCGGGCGGCTTGTCCGATATCCATGCCAGGAAGCGGGCTATGGCCGGCTGAACGCGCAGGGCGGATGCCTGCACATAGGCGTGCGCCAAATCTGCATTGGTCAGCGTTGCATGGATGGTGCGGTGGCAGATCGGGTGCAGCGGCACGACCACCCGGCCGCCCCGGCTCCTTGGCAGCGGATGATGCCACTCCACCCGTCCTCCCAACGGCCGCTCACACAGCCAGCAGCGGTCGGAGACGGCGTTGCCTGGGTCGCCGCTCAGTTGGCGGCGGCCGGGGCGCAATCCGCTCCGATCCACTTCCCTTCCGACCGGGCGGTCATTGCCATGGTCATATTGTTCGGTCCGCCCGCCATCTTCATGTCCATATCCATCGCATAGCTTTCCGGGGCATAGGTGCCGGACATGGTGGCGTTCATCGTGCCGCCCTGCGACTTGCAGGATATCTGACCTTTCACGGTGCCGCCTTTCGCCTCGAACCCGCCATAGGTGCAATCCTTATTCTCCTGCCCCGCGAACATCTCACCGCTTGGGTTGGCGGCCTGCTCGGGCGTGACGCAATATTTGAGCGACGTCTGGCTCATCATGCTCTTCATCTGATCCTTCATATTGGCCGGGGCGCCGGGCATGTCGGACAGGTCGATATCCTTGACGGTAAAGCGCCCTTCCCACTGGCCGGGCTTCAATTGCACCTTGTCGACTTCCGCCTTCACCTCAGCCTTGCTCATCGCGTCGGTGGCGGCGATGTCCCCCGTCTTGTCACCGGGTTTGTCGCCACAGGCGGCAAGGGTCATCAGAACCGTAAGCATCAAGACCGTCCGGCGCATCGTCATCCTCCCTGTTTCTATCACGACACGAGCATATCAGCGCTGCGGGAAGGTTCAATGACCCCGCATAAAATGAAGGATGTTCTTTATTTGTTCATTTTGATTCGGTAGAGATCACGCTGACCTTTTGGGCAGTTTTGACAGGGATAAGGATGTCTGGCGTATTGGTGACTTCAATATCCAGACGGCGGCAGACAAGCCTGACCGCCTGGCCAGCGATGATGGCGGTCATTACATCGCTGCTCGCTGCAACGGTCCCCGCGACAGCTTCAATCATTTCGCTCAGGATGCGAGTTTCAACCGTGGCGCCTATCGTGTCTTTACGTCGAAGGAGGCGACCGATGGATCAGCCACAATGTCTTCAAGGATGAAGGGCATCAGATTCGGAATATCGACGGCACCGAAGTTCTTTCCGACCTTCTTTGGGAAGCCTGGTACGCTGAGTCCGAGGAGGGCGGGATCAAACGCTGGTCGATCCTGGAATATGAGATCAAGGATGGAAAGTCCGATATCAGCTTCCGTTATCCCGACGAGGTCGATGTGGAAGTCATTGATGACGACCGTCGCCAGTCAGCCCTGCGCGCGCGCTTCGGTGACAAGCCGATCGTCTATCCGCCCATGCCCAGGACCGCGTTTGAACTGAAGCCCTGATCCCGATTGCGCCTGCGTCCAAAGCCCCCATATTGCACCCATGTCGATTCAGATCCGCACCACGCTCGATGAACCGGAAACCGGGGAAGGTTTCGTCCCCCATCGCCCTGCGCGTCCTGAAAAGAGCGAGGGCGGGCGCCCCTTCACGCTGGTCAGCGACTATGAACCATCGGGCGATCAGCGCACCGCGATCCCCGAACTGGTCGAACAGGCGCTGGCCGGCGAGAAGGATCAGGTGCTGCTGGGCGTCACCGGCTCCGGCAAGACCTTCACCATGGCCAAGGTGATCGAGGCGTTGCAGCGGCCTGCGCTTATATTGGCGCCGAACAAGATCCTCGCCGCCCAGCTTTATGGGGAATTCAAGAGCTTCTTCCCCGACAATGCGGTCGAATATTTCGTCAGCTATTATGACTATTACCAGCCCGAAGCCTATGTCGCGCGGTCCGACACCTATATCGAGAAGGAGTCGAGCGTAAACGAGAGCATCGACCGGATGCGCCATTCGGCCACCCGCGCGCTGCTGGAACGGGACTATGTCATCATCGTGGCGTCCGTCTCCTGCCTGTACGGCATCGGTTCGGTCGAAACCTATTCGGCCATGACCTTCTCCATGAAGAAAGGCGGGATCGAGGACCAGCGGGAGATCATCCGCAAGCTGGTCGCGCTTCAATATAAGCGCAAAGATGCCGGTTTCGCGCGCGGCAATTTCCGCTTGAAAGGCGACAATCTCGAAATCTTTCCATCCCATTATGAGGACACGGCCTGGCGCATCAGCTTCTTCGGCAATGAGATTGAGGAGATTGTCGAGTTTGATCCGCTCAGCGGCAAGAAGGTCGCGAGCCTCGATTATGTGAAGGTCTTCCCCAACAGCCACCATGTCACCCCCGGCCCGACGCTCAAGCAGGCGATGGAGGCGATCCGTTTCGAACTGACCGAACGCCTCAAGGAACTGGTCGAGGAAGGCAAGTTGCTGGAGGCGCAGCGGCTGGAGCAGCGGACCAATTTCGACCTGGAGATGATCGCGGCGACGGGTAGTTGCGCGGGGATCGAGAATTATTCCCGCTTCCTGACCGGTCGCCTGCCCGGCGAGCCGCCGCCGACCCTGTTCGAATATCTGCCCGAAAATGCGTTGCTGTTCGTGGACGAAAGCCATCAGACCGTGCCGCAGATCGGCGCGATGGCGCGCGGCGACCACCGACGCAAGATCACGCTGGCCGAATATGGCTTCCGCCTGCCCAGTTGCATCGACAATCGCCCGCTGCGCTTCAATGAGTGGGACGCGATGCGGCCGCAAACGGTGTCCGTTTCCGCGACGCCCGGTCCGTGGGAGATGGAGCAGACCGGCGGGGTGTTCAGCGAACAGGTGATCCGCCCCACCGGCCTGATCGATCCGCCGGTCGAGATCAAGCCGGTCGAGGATCAGGTGGACGATCTGATCAACGAATGCCGCAAGGTCGCGGCGCAGGGTTATCGCACGCTCGTCACGACGCTGACCAAGCGCATGGCCGAAGACCTGACCGAGTTCATGCACGAGGCGGGGATCAAGGTCCGTTACATGCACTCGGACGTCGAGACGCTGGAACGTATCGAACTGATCCGTGACCTCAGGCTCGGCGTCTATGACGTGCTGATCGGCATCAACCTGCTGCGCGAGGGCCTCGACATTCCCGAATGCGGGCTGGTGGCAATCCTCGACGCCGACAAGGAAGGCTTCCTGCGGTCCGAAACCTCGCTGATCCAGACCATCGGCCGCGCGGCACGCAATGTAGAAGGGCGCGTGATCCTCTATGCGGACCGTATCACCGGCAGCATGGAACGCGCGCTTAACGAAACCTCACGTCGCCGCGAGAAGCAGGAAGCCTACAACCTCGAGCACGGCATCACGCCGACCACGATCAAGCGCAATATCGGCGACATCATCGCCCATGTATCGAGCAAGGATCAGGTGACAGTTGACACCGGGCTGGAGGATCGTCCGCATTTGGTGGGCCATAATCTGCGCGCCTATATCGAGGATCTGGAAAAGAAGATGCGCGCAGCGGCAGCGGACCTGGAATTCGAGGAAGCCGGGCGGATTCGGGACGAGATCCGCAAGCTGGAGGCGGAGGAATTGGGCTTGCCGGCGCATGAGCAGGTCGCGGCACCGAGAGGGCGGGCGACCGAGGGGAAGCCGGGGACGCGGAAACTGCGTTATGGGAAGACGACACGGAAATTTGGAAGATAGTATTTTTCTATAGCCCAATTAGTGCTATTAGTAATCTCACACCTCTCGTGAGATCGCGATGCACATTGATGTAAGCCTAGATGTTTTCAAAGCGTTGACCAATAAATTACGCTATGAAGGCCATAGCTTTGATGACGTAATAAGAGAACTATTAGCGCTTGATTCGCCAACGGAGCCTGATCGCGATGCCAAGGCAGGTCTTGAAGATAGCGAACCGCTCAGCAGCGTGAATCGCAGCTTTTGCCGCATAATGGGTGAATTTTACTCGCGCGGCCTTATCTTGCCAGATGGTACAGAGCTACGCGCACGGTATAAAGGACAGGAGTTCCGGGCTCGAATAGAAGGCGGCACATGGCTTGATGAGGGCGGGCAAGAGCATTCCAGCCCTTCCGCTGCTGCGCGTGCCATCACCGACAACAATGTTAACGGCCTGCGCTTCTGGGAAGCGCGTCGTCCGGTTGATACATTTTGGCGCAAACTCGATTCTATTGCGGGTGAAAACCAATGATCCGCTCCTTCGCCGATCCCGAAACCGAGAAAGTCTGGAACGGTGAGCGTAGCCGCAAGCTGCCGCCTGACATTCAGCAGACGGCACGGCGCAAGATGCGACAGATTCACCGTACCCTTAACCTCTATGATTTGCGGGTTCCCACAGGAAATCGGTTCGAGCAGTTGAAAGGCTTTACCCCTTCACGATATAGTCTGCGGATCAACGACCAGTGGCGCATCACGTTCGGCTGGTCAGACGGAGGCGCAGACAATGTCCGGATCGAGGACTATCATTGAGGATGACGATCAACTGGACAACGTGCATCCCGGCGCGATCCTCCGTGAAGATTTCCTGATCGGCAGCGATATCCCGACGCAAGAAGTAGTCGATGGAGCCGGCATCTCTGCCGATAGGCTGAAAGCGATTCTTTTGGAGCGCGCACCAATCGATGCAAATATCGACCTACGGCTCGCCCGCTATTTCGGCGTGAGCGAGGGTTTTTTTCTTGGCCTCCAGATTGACTATGATCTGGAGGAAGAACGTCGCACCCATGGCGATGAAATCGCGCGCATCACTAAACGCGCGGCCTGAGCCGCGCTACTACCGCGCCAGCCTTCAATCCAGCCGCTGCAACTCGATATTGCGAAATTCGATCGGATGGCCTTCGCTTTGCAGGGCGATATAGCCGCGTTTCAATTGTAGCGCGCCGCCGGCCGCCGCGATCAGGGGTTTGGCGTCCGCATCTTCCGGGTCCAGTTCAATCCCCGAATAGCGCAGCACAGCCTTGCCATCGATATAATGGGTGACCTCGCCCGACGGCAGCACCTCCAGCTCCGCTTTGGTCCAGCGACCGGCGGGCAGCGGGGATCCGCTGGCCAATATGCAGTGGCGCGGGTCGCGCTTCCCGTCATACACTACAGTCGTGCCCGGCGTGCAGACATTGGCGGTCGGCTCCTCCGTCGGACGCGGCGTGGCCAGCAACTGCATTTCAAGGCTGACGGGAAAATCCTGATCGCGGCGGATCGTCTCGGGCGGCTGGGCGTGGAACATCAGGCCGCTGTTGGTCGCCTGCCAGACCTTGATGCCAGGCAGGGACTCGCCGAACAGCCGATATTCGAAGCGGATGCGATAGGCGCCGAGCGGCGCTTTCCAGAAGAGATGGCCGAATTCGCCTTCGAAACGTTTGTAGTTGGTATGGGACACGCGAATCGCGCCGTCCTGCACGATGAACATGTGCAGCGGATCTTCGCCCAGCGCCCGACCCGTGATCTTGGGCGTCCAGCCGTCCAGTGTCTTGCCATCGAAAATGCGCTGCCACTGGGGTTCGGGTGCCGGTGCCGCACCCATCAGCAGCGCCATGGCGGCAATCGCATATAGTCTCATCGGCTGACGCCCTCCCCCTCATTGTGTCGACAAGAAGGGTTTTGCGGCATCGTTGGCGGTTCGTCCAGTGGCTTGGACGATCCCGGCAGGCCAGCCCTATCCCTTGTACAGCGCATCCAGCCGCTCCGCATAGCGTTTGCGGATGACGTGACGGCGGATCTTCATTGAAGGCGTCATTTCCTCATTCTCGATGGCGAAAGGCTCGTCGGCCAGGATGAAGCGGCGGACCCGTTCCAGCACCGACAGATCATCATTCACCCGGTCCACCGCCGCGCGCAATGCCGCCTGATAGGCGGCATTGGCCGCAACGCTGTCCAGCGCGACCCCCTGTTCGATCGCCCATTCGCGGGTCCATTCGGCATCCGGCACCAGCAGGCCCACCAGATAGGGGCGGCGGTCGCCATGGACCATCGCCTGGCCGATTTCGCTCTGAAGCGTCAGCATGCCTTCGACCTTTTGCGGCGAGACATTGTCGCCCTTGTCGTTGACGATCAGATCCTTCTTGCGGTCGGTGATGCGGATACGGCCCTTGCCATCAATCTCACCAATGTCACCGGTATGGAGCCAGCCATCCCTGAGCGCCTTTTCGGTTTCGGCCGGGTTGCGCCAGTAACCGTGCATGACGAGTTCGCCGCGCACCAATATCTCGCCATCCTCGGCGATCCTGACCTCCACGCCATTGAGCGGCGGGCCGACCGTATCCATGGCGATGCCTGCGGACGGATAGTTGCAACTGATGATCGGCCCGGCTTCGGTCTGGCCATAGCCCTGATGCAGCGTCAGCCCCATCGCGTCGAAGAACAGGCCGACATCGGGATTGAGCGGCGCGCCGCCGGACACCAGCGCCTTCATCCGCCCGCCAAAGCGCCCCCTGATCTTGGGGATGAGCGTGCGCGACAACAGCGCCTTCATCGGCAGGTCGACGATCGAACGCCTGCCCGCCTGCTCCTTCGCCGCGATGCGGATCGCCTGCCCCATCAGATAGGTCGGGAACTTGCCCTGCTTTTCCACCGACTTCATGATGCGGGTGCGCAGCACTTCAAACAGGCGGGGCACGACGACCATGATGGTCGGCCGGGTTTCCTCGATATTGGAGGCCAGCTTTTCCAGCCCTTCCGAATAATAAATCTGTCCGCCCAACAGCATCGGCAGGAACTGGCCCGCGCTATGTTCATAGGCGTGAGACAGTGGCAGGAAGGACAGGAAGACTTCGTCGCCCCAGCCGAAATCCTCCGCCACGACCTTCCCCGCGCCCTCCACATTGGCGAGGATCGCGCCATGATGCTGCATCACGCCGCGCGGCGCGCCGCCGGTGCCGCTGGTGTAGATGATGCAGGCCTGATCGTTGCGAGTTGCGGTCTGGGCGGCAGCGATCGCGTCCACATCCGCCGGATGGGCGGCGAGCAGGTCGCTCCATAGATGGCAGGCGCAAGTGCCCTGCGCCCCGCGCAGCGGCTCCATACCGATAACGAAAGCAGCCTGCGAGCGGACCACGGCGGGCATCAATGCCTGCGCCAGCCTGGCGGTCGACACGATCACGGCGCGGGCGCCGCTGTCGGTCAGGATATGCTGATGATCGCGCGTGGTGTTGGTGGTGTAGGTCGGCACGCTGATGCAGCCCGCCGCCATGATGGCGAGGTCGGCGATGCAGAATTCCGGTCGATTTTCGCTGACCAGCATCACCGGGTCGCCGGCTTTCAACCCCTGCGCCTTTAGCGCCGCCGCCAGCGAAGCGACCTGCCGCGCGACCTCCGCCCAACTGAGCGATTGCCACTGGCCGCCGCTCTTGCGCCAGAGGAAGGGTGCATCGCCCTTTTCCTGCGCGCGCGCGAAGAACATGGTGACGAGGTTGGGAAACTTCTCGATGGCCCTCAAGGCTCGACTCCTGCGATGGTCGACGCGTCTGATGCGCGCCTATGCGTTAGACAAGGCTATAACGGTGCCTTGCCGTAACGGCCACGCTTTTCCGTTTGTTTCCTAATCGAAGAGGCCGTTCTGCACATCGTGCGGCGGGTTAAGGCCCAGATGCTTCCAGCCGGGGCCGTTGAGACAGCGGCCTCGCGCGGTGCGAGCGATGAGGCCGAGCTGAATCAGATAGGGTTCGACCACTTCCTCGATCGTGTCGCGCGCTTCGGAGAGGCCGGCGGCCAGCGTCTCCACGCCGACCGGGCCGCCGCGATAGATATCGGCGATCATCATCAGGTAACGCCGATCCATCAGGTCAAGGCCGAGATGATCGACCTCCAGCCGTTGCAGCGCAGCGTCAGCAACCTTCGCATCGACAGTCGGCGCGCCCGCGACATTGGCGAAGTCGCGCACCCGCCGCAGCAGCCGCCCGGCGATACGCGGCGTACCGCGGGAGCGGCGGGCGATCTCGATCGCACCATCGGAAGTGATGGCCAGATCGAGCAGTCGCGCGGCCCGGCGCACCACCAGTTCCAGTTCGTCCACCGTGTAGAATTGCAGCCGTACCGGAATACCGAAACGGTCGCGCAGCGGCGTGGTGAGCAGCCCCTGCCGCGTGGTCGCGCCGACCAGCGTGAAGCGCGGCAGGTCGATCCGGACCGAGCGGGCGGACGGTCCTTCACCAATCATCAGGTCGAGCGCGCGATCCTCCATCGCGGGATAGAGGACTTCCTCGACCGCCGGGTTCAAGCGATGGATTTCGTCCACGAACAGGACGTCGCCCTCATCCAGATTGGTGAGCAGCGCGGCAAGATCGCCAGACTTGGCAATGACCGGGCCAGACGTGGCGCGGAAACCCACGCCCATTTCCTTGGCGACAATCTGCGCCAGCGTGGTCTTGCCGAGCCCCGGCGGCCCGAAGAACAGCACATGGTCGAGCGCATCGCCACGCGACTTCGCCGCCTGGATGAAGATGCGCAAATTCTCGCGCGCGGCCTGCTGGCCCACAAATTCGTCGAGCGACTTGGGGCGCAGCGCCGCGTCCACATCCTCGGGGCGCCGCGCAGGGGTGATGAGGCGGTCGTCGTCAGTCATGGACGAGCCTTTTTACCAACGTCATGCTGAACTTGTTTCAGCATCCATGGCGCGGCAAATCCTGTCCTATCGGTGGCAAACCGAGGGTGACAGAAAGGTCGATCCATTGCGGATTGTCCGTTTCGATGAGATTGATTTTCCACTGTCGACGCCATCGCTTCAGTTGCTTCTCGCGCAATATCGCCTGCTCCATCGTTTCGCAGGGTTCGTAGCGGACGAGCCGATGTATGCCATATCGGCTGGTGAAGCCGGGCAACGCATCTGTGCGATGCTGCATCAACCGGCCAAGCAGATTCGAGGTTACGCCAATGTAGAGCGTGCCATAGGGCTGGCTGGCGAGGATGTAGACGCATGGTTCCTTCATCCGCACCTCGCTTTGGTGATGACGGCCTGATGGATGCTGAAACAAGTTCAGCATGACGAGTGCGTGAGGATATCACTTCGCCGCCTTTCGCAGCGCCAGCCGCACCAGTGCGTCGAGGCTGGCGCCTTCGCCCAGTTCCTCTTCAGCGGCGGCGACGGCGATGCTGGCTTCATGGGGTTTGAAGCCCAGATTCTGGAGCGCGGACAGAGCATCGCTGCTGTGATTGCCGACCGGCATGGCGACCGCGCCGGCCACACCGACGGGGCCGCCGGCCGCGATCCCGCCGATCTTGTCCTTGAGTTCGTTGACGATGCGCTGGGCCAGTTTCGGGCCGACGCGATTGGCGCGGGCCACCATCGCCTTGTCCCCCGCCGCGATCGCACGGTGCAGGTCGTGCGGCTCCAGCGCGGACAGGATCGCCAGCGCCACGCGCGACCCCACGCCCTGCACATGGGTCAGCAGCCGATACC
>JAGVJS010000330.1 GCA_020051025.1 Sphingobium sp.
CCGATCCCGCCGCCGTCGAAAGCCGCTGTACTGCCACCTTCACGCTGGCAACCAAAGCCAGGACCGCACTGGAAGCCCGCACCGGCACCGCCGCGATCGCCACCGACTTCGCCGCCTATGACCGGCTGGCCCTGATCCTGTCGGACGGCTCCAGCGAAATGTACCTGATTTCGGAAACCAACCCGGACGACAAGATCCGCGCTGCCGCCGAAGCCTGCGTGCAGAAACTCGCTTCCCTCGTCACCGACGTGTCCCTGTCCCGCCCGATCTACGACCGCCTGTCCGCGATCCCCACCAGGGGGCTGGACTCGAAGACCGCCTATGCGCTGAACAAGCAACTGGTCAGCTATCGCCTCGCCGGCGTGGACAAGGATGAAGCGACCCGCGCCAAGGTCACGCAGTTGCAAAAGGATATTGTCGAAACCGGCCTGCTCTTCGCCAAGAATATCCGCGACGACAAGGGCGACATCGCCCTGAAGCCCGAAGAGCTGAAGGGCCTGCCGCAGGATTATATCGACGCGCACAAGCCCGGCGCCGACGGCATGGTCCATATCAGCTTCGACTATCCCGACATCATGCCCGTCAATGATTTCGCCGCGATCCGCGACACCCGGCGCAAAGTGTCGGTCGCCTTCCGCAATCGCGGCTGGCCGGCGAACGAAACGGTGCTGAAAACGCTGCTGCAAAAACGCTATGAGCTGGCGACGCTGCTCGGCCTGCCCGACTATGCGACGCTGATCACCGCCGACAAGATGATCGGCAACCCGACCCGCGCCGCCGCGTTCCTGGACGACGTCAATGTCGCGGCCAAGCCGGGCGCGACCAGGGATTATGACGAACTCTTCGCCTTCGCCAAAACGGTCGATCCCGGCATCGACCGGCTGGAAGGCTGGGACAATGCCTATATGCAGAACCTGCTGCGCAAGCAGAAATATGCCGTCGACGCCGAAGTCGTCCGCCAATATTTCACCTATGACAAGGCGCGGCAGGGCATCTTCAAGCTGGTCGGCGACCTGTTCGGCGCGGATATCCGGCCATGGAACACGCCGGTCTGGGACAAGAGCGTCACCGCCTGGGAACTCTACGATCAGGGCAAGCTGGTCGGCCGCTTCTACCTCGACATGCACCCGCGCAAGGGCAAGTATAATCATGCCGCGCAATTCCCGATCCGCACCGGCGTCACCGGACAGCAGGTGCCGGTCGGCGCGCTCATCTGCAACTTCCCCGCAACCGGCCCGATGGATCATGACGATGTCACCACCTTCCTTCACGAATTTGGCCATCTGATCCATAATCTCTATTCCGGCAAACAGACCTACAGCGTGCAGTCGATGGGCAGTCTGCAATGGGACTTCATCGAAGCGCCCTCGCAATTGCTGGAGGAATGGACCTGGGATTATGACACGCTCAAGGGCTTTGCCGCCAATGTGCAGGGGCAACCCATTCCCGAAGATCTGGTGAAGAAGATGAACGCCGGCCGCCAGTTCGGCGAAGCGGGCCGGTGGAAGGGGCAGCTTGCCTATTCGGCCGTGTCGCTCAACTTCTACAACCGCGCGCCCGACTTCGATCTGGCGACCATGTATGACACGCAAATCAGCCGTTACTCGATGTTCCCGGTCGTGCCGAACACGCACAGCTATGCCAGCTTCGGCCATCTGGATGGCTATTCGGCCATCTATTACACCTATGTCTGGTCGAAGGCGATCGCGCTCGACCTGTTCACCCGCTTCAAGACGGACGGCATCCGCGACAAGGCCACCGCCATGCAATATCGCAAGCAGGTGCTGGAGCCGGGCGGATCGGTCGACGCCAACGCGCTGATCCAGAATTTCCTGGGCCGCCCGCTCAGCCTGGACGCCTTCAAGGATGAACTGGCGGGCAAATAAGCCCCGCCGGATGACAGGAACCATCATGCCCCACACCGCTGGCTGCCTCTGCGGCGCCGTCCGCATCAGGATCGACGCCGATCCCCTCGCCGCCCGCATGTGCTGGTGCCGCCTGTGCCAATATCTGGGCGGCGGCTCCGGCACGGTGAATGTCTGCTTCCCCAGCGAGCATGTGACCACCACCGGCGAAGTCTGCTGGCACGCCAGTGTCGCCGACAGCGGCAACGCCATGCAGCGCGGCTTCTGCCCCAGTTGTGGCACGCCACTGTTCAGCATGGCCGAATCGCGCCCGCATCTGACCTTCATCCGCGCCGGCGCTCTGGACGATCCCGCGCTGATCGGCCCGCAGGCGGTGATCTGGACCGATGCCGCGCCGGACTGGGCGCATCATGATCCCGACCTGCCCCATTATCCTGCGCAAATCCCGCCCGTCGCCTGATTTAGCCCCTTGCGCCCCCCGGTTTAGCCTGTAGCCTCCCTGTCATAGTTCAAGGCCGCGCCAAGACGGTCTGGATCTGGAGAGCGATACCGATGCCGAAATGCGCCCGGAGTCTCATTACCACTGTCTTCTCGGCGACGGCCCTCTGCCTCGCCGTCCCCTCGCTCGCGCAGGCCGCAGACGGCGAAGCCTGGAC
>JAGVJS010000363.1 GCA_020051025.1 Sphingobium sp.
GTGTGCTCTTCCGATCTGCCTGCCCCAGCAGCAACGCCTGCCCAGCGTCGATCTCCGGCTTCGCCTGCTGCACCATGCGCGCCAGGATCATCTGGCGCCGCATCGGCGCGATGGCGGGCGGCACCGCCTCCTCTTCGCCCAATGGATCAAGCGCGCCGCCCACCTGCTCGCCAAGGTCCGAATCACCGATCGCGACCAGCCGCGGCAGCAGCAGCCCGCCGTTCGATTGCCGGACGAAGGCATCGCTGACCGCCCGGATCGCACGATTATTGGGCAGCAGCACCATGCCCTGCGCCAGTGCCATGGCATCGCCGCGATGCTGGACCAGCAGTCCTGCCACCAGCGCATCGGCAAAGGCGCGATGCGCTGGAATGGTGAACAAAGCGGGTTTGCTGCGCTCACCCATGCGCGAGCATTGACTCTACGACGGGGATGGCCTGCGGCGTACCGACGTCGAACCACAGCCCCTGATGCGACACGCCATAGAGGCGTCCGGCCTCTATAGCGCGGTTCCAGAAGATGTTGGTGGAAAACACATCCGCCGGCGGATCAACCAGCAGCTTCGGCGTCATGATCTGCACCCCGGTAAAGACGAAGGGGGCGACATGGGCGGTCTTGCGCCGGGTCAGCCGGCCGGTCGCGTCCATATGGAAATCGCCCGGCCCCTTATGGCAGTTGGCGCGCGCCAGCGGCACCAGCAGCAGCAGCGCGTCCATCTTCTCCGGGTTCCAGATGCGCTGCATCATGCCCAACGTTTCCTGCGGCCCGTCGATCCACAGATTGTCGCTATTGGCGCAGATGAACGGCTTGTCGCCCAGCAGCGGCTTCGCCTTGATCAACCCGCCGCCGGTTTCCAGCAGCTTCGCCCGCTCGTCCGAGACGGCAAAGTCCATCCCACATTTACGCGCCTTCAGATGCGCTTCCACCGTGTCGGCGAGGTAATGAACATTCACCACCACCTTGCGGATGCCGCCCGCCTCCAACCGGTCCAGAGCATGGTCCATCAGCGGCTTGCCCGCCACCTTGACCAGCGGCTTGGGCCGGGTCGCGGTCAGCGGGCGCATGCGCTTGCCCAGCCCGGCGGCCATCAGCATGGCGGTGTAAATCATGCGGGGATATGCTCCTCCAGCGCATCATGGCGCTTGTCGGCGGGAATATTGGCGGCGAACCAGTCGGCAACGGGCGCCAGCGCCGGATGTTTCAGGTCGCGCTCCAGCAGGCCCCACATCCGCGGCAGGAAGGACAAATAGCGCGGCTTTCCGTCCCGCTTCCACAGGCGGGTGAAGATGCCGATGATCTTGGCATTGCGCTGTGCGCCCAGCACCGCATAGGCGGCGTCGAAATCGGCAGGGGGATTGGCGATCGCCTCGTAATGCGCCAACATCGCCGCTTCCACGTGCACCGGCACGTCGCGCCGGGCATCCTGCAAGAGCGACACCAGATCATAGGCCGGGTGGCCCGCCAGCGCATCCTGAAAATCGAGCAGGCCAAGCCCATGCGAGGCCGTCCCGTCGATCAGCATGATATTTTCGGCGTGATAGTCGCGCAGCACCGTCACGGTCGGACTGGCCGACTGTTCCACGATCGGCAGCACCGCGTCCCAGGCACGAACATAGGCATCGGTATCGACATCCAGCCCGATCGCCGGGCAATACCATTCGGTCAGCAGCCCGGCTTCGCGCTGATAGACAGCCCGGTCATAGGGGGGCAGGTTGGCGGCGGGCAGCCTGTGCAGGTCGGTCAGCAATTCGATAGCACGGCCATAGACCGCCAGTTCCGTATCCGGCTCGGCGTCCAGTTGCTCCTTGACCCGCAGGTCGCCGAAATCCTCGATCAGCACCAGTCCATGCTCCAGGTCGCGCGCCAATATGCGCGGCGCGGCAAAACCGTCGGCCAGCAGATGCTCGGCAATGGCGATGAAGGGGCGCGGGTCTTCATGCGGCGGCGGCGCATCCATCAGCACGGCGCGGCGGCCGCCGTCGAGGACACGGAAATAGCGACGGAACGAAGCATCGCCAGCGAGCGGGACGATGGCGGCCCCATTCCATCCCGCGTCGGCGAGGAAGGCGGGCGCGGTGGCGGGGGGGATCATATCTGTGACCATCGCTCCGTCCAAGCGCCCGGCACGGTCGCTGTCAAGCGCCGCGCGTCATCCCCGGCCCCATCCTTGGTAAAGTCGATGCTGAGGTGCAGGGCATGAGGCCAGAGCGCGTCGCCCAACCGGTCGGGCCATTCGATGATCAGCAGGCTGTCCATCAGATAGTCGCCCAGCGCCAGTTCCTCGGCCTCTTCAGGTTCGTCCAGCCGATACAGATCGACATGGGCGACCGGCAGGCGCACGTCCGGCACATCATAGGGCTGGACGATGGCGAAGCTCGGACTGGGGGCCTCCCCCTCCAGCCCCAACGCCTCCAATAGGCCGCGCGCCAGCGTCGTCTTGCCGGCGCCAAGCCCGCCTTCCAGCGCGATGACGTCACCGATTCGGGCATGCACCGCGATCCGCCGGCCCAGGTCCAGCATCGCCGCTTCGCCGCTGAGTTCCATCA
>JAGVJS010000190.1 GCA_020051025.1 Sphingobium sp.
GCGGCGGACGGGTCCATCACAACTGATGCGGGCACCGACGAAGACCGTCCTTCTGCTGCCCCTCCTGCTCGTCGCGGCTTGCGACGGGCGGGAGGAGAGCGCGATCGACAATCTGGCCAATGGCGCCAATGCCGCTCAGGTGGAAAATAACGTCCGGGCCGAAGCCATGGCCCTGATGGAACCGTTAAGCCCGCCGGAGCCGGGCACGCCCGGCGGCCTGCCGGTCGATCCCGAACCGATCGCCGAAGGATCGATCACGCCCGACAGCGCGCAGGGCGCGGCACAGGTGGTGCAGGGCTATTATGGCCTGCTGGAAGAGAAGCGCTTCGTCGATGCGCAGGATTTGTGGGACCAGGGCGGTACGATCGGATCGCAGGACGACGCCCATTTCGCGGCCCGTTTCCGGGGCTTCAGCGAAATCCACGCCAATATCGGCGCGCCGTCCGAACCGGTGCCGGCCCCGGAAGGGAGCGCGACCTATGTGACCGTGCCGGTGCAGGTCTATGGCCGCATCGCCGCGAACGGCAAGCCGTGGCACACATTGCGACAGGTAATGCTGCGCCGGGTCGAGGATGCGCCGGAGGACAAGGCGGAACAGCGGCGCTGGCACATCGAATCGATCGGCGCCTATGTGCCACCTGTCGACGCCCCGGAAGCAGCGCCGGCCCACGCCATTTCCATGACGGACGGCATGGCGAAAAAGCCGTAGGCGCTGCCCGACATAATCTTCACTCAAAGACGATCTGAGGTCGGCAAAAAAGGGGCGCCCGGTCATGAACCGGGCGCCCCTTTGCTGTCTGGTCAGACCGTGCCTTTAAGCGACGGTGGCCTTGAGGATCTTGCCCGGCGTGCGCGGCGGCTCGCCCTTGGGCAGTGCGTCGACATGTTCCATGCCCGACGTCACTTCGCCCCAGACGGTGTACTGGCCGTCGAGGAAGGTTGCGTCGTCGAAACAGATGAAAAACTGGCTGTTGGCGCTGTTCGGGTTGGACGAACGGGCCATCGAGCAGACGCCACGGACATGGCGTTCGCGGCTGAATTCAGCCTTCAGGTCGGGCTTGTCGGGGTGGCCGCCCATGCCGGTGCCGGTCGGGTCGCCGCCCTGCGCCATGAAACCGGCGATGACGCGGTGGAACACCACGCCGTCGTAAAAGCCTTCCTTGGCATTTTCCACGATGCGCGCGACATGGCCGGGAGCCAGATCCGGGCGCAGCTTGATGACGACGTCGCCGCCGCTGTCGAGGGTGAATGTAAGCGTTTCGTCGGCCATGAGGCTTCCTCTCGTGGTTGAAGGAGTGATGCCCCCATATAGAGGCTTCAAAAGGGGATGGAAGTTTCTTGTGGTGGGAGGCGCTCAACCCGCCAAACCCCCATTGCAATATGCCCCATTGCAATATGATCGTGCATAAGCGAAAGCAGCCCCATGTTACAGGAACCGGACAGTAGGGGGCGCCATGAGCGAGCGCGGCGATTCAGCCGAACCCCTGTCGCATGGGGTCGAGACTGACGAAGACATCATCCTGGAACAGGCCGAAACGGGCCTGGACGAGGATGACCGGCTGAAGCCCGAATTTCTGTCCGCCGTGCTCGACGCGGTGGAAGAAGGCGACAGCGAGACGGCGCGCGATCTGGTGTCGCCGCTGCACCCCGCCGACATTGCCGACCTTCTGGAACTCACGCCATCGGACCAGCGCGCCGATGTCGCCGCCGCGCTGGGCGATATCGTCGGCGCGGAGGTTCTATCCGAACTCAATGATTATGTCCGCGACGACCTGATCGGGGCATTGGCGCCCGAGCAGGTCGCCGAATTCGCCGCCGAACTCGATACCGACGATGCCGTCGCCATCATCGAGGATATGGAGGAAGCCGACCAGCAGGCCGTGCTGGAGGCGATGGAGCCGGAAGATCGCGCCGCGATCGAATCCGCCCTCTCCTACCCGGAGGAATCCGCCGGCCGCCTGATGCAGCGCGATCTGGTCGCGGTGCCCGAACATATGACGGTCGGCCAGGTGATCGACTATCTGCGCGACGATGACGATCTGACTCGCGATTTTTGGGAAATATACGTCGTCGACGCGGCGCATCGGCCGATCGGCTATTGCCAGCTGAGCTGGGTGCTGACCTGTCCGCGCGGCATCGCCATGGCCGACCTGATGAAGCGCGAACAGACGCTGATCCCGGTCGACATGGATCAGGAAGAAGTCGCGCTGCGCTTCCAGAAATATGCGCTCATCTCCGCCGCCGTGGTCGATACGTCGGGCCGGCTGGTCGGCATGATCACGGTCGATGACGTCGTCCACATCATTTCCGAGGAAGCGGGCGAGGATATTCTCCGCCTGTCGGGTGCGGGCGAAGGCGACATCAACGAACCCGTCATGGACAGCTATCGCGCGCGCGTGCGCTGGCTGCTGACCAACCTCGTCACGGCGCTGGTCGCGTCCACCATCATCGGCATCTTCGAAGGCACGATCCAGAAGATGGTGGCGCTGGCCACGCTGATGCCGATCGTCGCGGGCGTGGGCGGCAATGCCGGCAGCCAGACCATGGCGGTCACGGTGCGCGCGCTCGCCACCAACCAGATTACCGGGTCCAACGCCCGCCGCACCATCGTCCGCGAAATCCGCGTCGCGCTGCTCAACGGCTGCACTGTCGCGCTGGTGCTGGGGCTGGGGGTTTCCCTGGTGTTCCAGAATATGGCGCTGGGCGGGGTGATTGCCTCCGCGATGGTGACCAATATCGTGACGGCGGGGCTGGCCGGCGCGGCGGTGCCACTGGCGTTCGACCGGTTGAATCTCGACCCGGCGGTCGCTTCCTCCATCTTCGTGACGATGATCACCGATTCGATGGGCTTCCTCGCTTTCCTGGGCCTGGCCACGGCGGCGGGATTGACCGGTTGACGGCAATGCCCATCTAAGCCCCATGCCGCTGCACATGACCAAGATCGCCTTTGGCGCCGAAAGCCCCGCCACGCTGCGCGCCTGGCTGGAAAGCCAGCCCGGCGAGGCGCGGACCAGCACCCGCTATTTGCCCAAGCGGGTGGAGGAAATGGCGGGCGGGTCGCTCTACTGGATTCACGGCCATATGCTGGTGGGGCGCAGCCCGATCATCGGCTTTGAAGAGACCGGACAAGGCCGCTACTGGATCAGGCTGGAACCCAGACTGATCCCGGTGCGGGCCAAGCCCAAGCGCGCCCATCAGGGCTGGCGCTATCTGGAGGACAAGGACGCGCCGGCCGATCTGGACGGGGGCGAGGCGGACGATCTGGATGCGATGCCGCCAGCGCTGATGAGCGAGTTGACGAAATTGGGGCTGGTTTGACGAACCGTCTAACTACGACGTCACCCCGGCCTTGAGCCGGGGTCCCGCTGCCCTTTTATTGTTGCACTTCAGTCCATTCCCACAAGCAAGAAGCGGGACCCCGGATCAGGTCCGGGGTGACGATGCTTCACCCGCTGTTGCGCAGCGCGGTGGCGATCGCGTTGATCGACAGTTCGATGCCTTCCTTGATGCGCGGATCATCCTCGCCGGCGCGGTGGCGCTTGAGCAGTTCGACCTGCAACAGGTTGAGCGGCTCGATATAGGGCAGGCGCAGCCGGATGGATTCGTCCAGCGCCGGGTTCTTCTCCAGCAGGCGCGACTGGCCGGTGGCGCTTAGCAGCCCGTCATGCGCCTGTTGCCAGCCCGAACGGATGCGGCCGAAGATCGCCTCGCCCGCCGCCTGATCCTCGACCAGCGGCAGGTAACGCGCGGCGATGCCCAGATCCGACTTGGCCAGCACCATTTCCAGATTGGCGAGCGCGGATTGCAGGAAGGACCAATGCTGCCCCATATCGGCCAGCAGCGCTTTGTCCTCGAACGCGGCCAGCGCCTGCCCCACGCCATACCAGCCGGGCAGCATGACGCGCGCCTGCGCCCAGCTGAACACCCAGGGGATGGCGCGCAGATCCTCGATCGCGTTGCTCTTGGTCCGGCTGGCGGGGCGCGATCCGATCTTGAGGCCCGATATCTCCTGAATCGGGGTCAGCTGGCGGAAAAATTCCTTGAAGCCGTCGGTGCCGTAGACAAGGTCGCGATAGGCGGCGAAGGCGTTTTTCGACAGCTCGTCCATCGCCGCGCTGAACCGGGCGGCGTCGCGATCCGAAATCCCCTCAGGCTCCAGACTGGCGAGCAGGGTGGCGCTGGTCATCGCCTCCAGATTGGTCATGGCGACGTCGCGCGTGCCGAATTTCGCGGCGATCACCTCGCCCTGTTCGGTGATGCGGATGCGGCCCTGTACGCTGCCTCTGGGTTGCGCCTGAATCGCGGCGAAGGCGGACCCGCCACCGCGGCCGAC
>JAGVJS010000213.1 GCA_020051025.1 Sphingobium sp.
CAGACGCAGCGCGCCGACATTGGGCGGGCGATGGCCGGTGATCGGCAGACCGGCGGCGGTGCGATTTTCACGCACCTGCTCCTCGATCTCCGCCGCGCGCTTCCACGCGGCTTCCTCCGTATCGGCAATGACCGGGCGCAGGGAGAGCGAGAAGCCGGGATCGCGGCCGTAGCGCGCGGCCGATTTACGCACGGCCCGCACGGTGTCCTGCACGGCCTCCAGCGTTTCGCCCCACAGCGCATAGACATCGGCATGGCGACCGGCGACGTCGATCGCCTCTTCCGACGATCCACCGAAGAAGACGGGCAGATTGTCGGGCTTGATCGCGCTGAAAGCCTGACGGATGTCGTAGAACTTGCCCTGATGGTCGAAGGGGGTGGATGCGGTCCATTCCTGACGCAAAATCGACAGATATTCGTCGGTGCGGCTGTAGCGTTCCGCCTTCACCGTCTTTGTGTCGCCGTCGCGCGCCATTTCTTCATCAGCAGCGCCGGTGATGATGTGGACCGCGACCCGGCCGCCCGACAGCTGGTCCAGCGTCGCCAGTTGGCGCGCCGCCACGGTCGGCTGGGTGAAGCCGGGGCGATGGGCGACAAGGAAGCCGAGCTTCGTCGTGATGGCGGCGGCATGAGCTGCGACAATCTGGCTTTCCGGGCTGTTGGAACCGAAGGGGATGAGTACGCGGTCGAAGCCGCCCTCTTCCTGCGCTTTGGCCGCTGCGTTGACATAATCGGTGTCGAGCGCGCGGCTGCGCACCGCTGCCTGGGTTTCCGACCCGTTGTTGAAGCCGATATAGCCGATGAACTTGACGCTCATGATGCGTCCTCCTCGAAAATGAGTGCGGTACATTGTTCCGATCCGTTCGCTTCGAGCGTGCCGGGAAGCGGCAAGCCCACGGCTTCCTGTTTCTCGACTTCGCTCGAAACGAACGGAGAATGGGGTCTAAATCACGTAGAAGCCGTGGGTGCCGTCGCGCTCCAGCTGGGCGACCAGGCCATATTCCCAGTCGAGATAGGCCTGCATGGCGGCGGCCTTGTTGTCCGTGCCTTCATAGGGGCGTTTGTAGCGGCCCTCCGGGCCACGCGGCGACGGTGCGCCGTCCGAACCGGTTTCCAGCGTCACGGCCGACCAGTCCACATCAAGGATCGCCACGTCCCAGCCAAGTTGCGCCAGCCAGGAAGCCGTCATGTCCGCGCGCGGGCCGACCGGATCGGTCACGACGATGCGAGCGCCGCGGACCGGGGCGTTATGATCGGTTTCCTGCACCAACTGGCCGCCCTGCGCATTGCGGAAGCCGGGAAGATGACCGCTTTCATATTCACGCGGCTGGCGGACGTCGTAGAGATAGAGGGTGCGGGCGGTGTCGGACTTGAAAGACTCCAGTTCGGCGCAGCCGATCCGCTTGACGCCAGCGCGATAGGCGACGTCGCGGGCATGGATATCGGCTTCGGCGATAGCGGCATCGTCCACCTCCGGCGCAGCGCGGGTCTGGCCTGTTTCCAATTCCTGCCCGGCCAGCGTCCAGCCGATCGTGCCGTTGCGCAGCGCGAACACCTTGTTGGGGACGCCGGCATTGACCAGCGACTGGGCGCCGATGATCGAGCGGGTGCGCCCGGCGCAATTGACGATGATCGTGGTGTCGGGATCGGGCGCGATGGTGCGGGCACGCAGCGCCAGTTCCGCGCCCGGCACGCTGGTGCCGGTCGGGATGCTCATCGTATGATATTCTTCGTAGCGGCGGGCATCGAGGATCTTGATGTCGGCCTTTTCATCGATCAGCGCCTGCACATCTTCGGCAGCGAGCGACGGCGTGTGGCGGCGATGTTCGACCAGTTCGCCGAACGCCTTGGAGTAGCTGTTAACGTCCTCAAACAGTTCATAGCCGGCATCGCGCCAGGCCGACAGGCCGCCTTCGAGTTCGCGAACCTCGGTATAGCCCAGCCCTTCCAGACGGACCGCCGCCTTATGGGCCAGCCCCTCGCCATTATCATAGACGATGATCGGGGTGGCGAGGCGCGGGATGCGCCAGCGCACTTCTTCATCGATGCGGCGCAGCGGGATCTGTGCGGCAAAGAGCGGGTGCCCTTGCGCGAAATCATGCTCCTCGCGCACGTCGATGATGGCGATTTCGCTGCCGACCAGCAGGGCGTGGCGGATATCCTGCGGGGTGGCGGTCTGGATCCTGTCCAGCGTATCGGTGCTCATGCGGTTTTCGATCTGTCCCAGAGGTTGGGGATCACGCGGTTGGCGTAACCCGAAATGAAGGTCTTGGGCGTGCCGTCGAGGGCGTAGGTCGCACGCTCGACAGCGCCGATATTGGCGCCATAGACATGGATGCTGATGGAGGGCCGGTCGGGAAGGCCATTAGTGACGCGGTGAATGTCGCCGATGCGAGGAGAGACGGCGTCCACCTCCCCTTCGTGCAGCAGCGCCTCGCCTTCGTCGACCAATGCGCCGCTGGGCAGCCGGCGGAAAATTTCCACTTTTTCGACTCCGCGCAGCATGCCGATCAGGCCCCAGACGCTATGGTCGTGGATCGGCGTGGACTGGCCCGGTCCCCAGACGAAGCTGACGACGCTGAACCGTTCCTGGCTGTCGCAATGGAGCAGATATTGCTGGTAGCGGTCGGCGTTGGGCTGGGCGAACTCGTCAGGCAGCCAGTCGTCGGTGGCGATCAGGCGGCTGAGCAGCGCGCGGCCGCTTTCCAATATCGCCTGCTCGTCGCGGGTGGCGGCCAGCAGGTCGGCGAAGGCGGTCACGAAGCCGCGCAGGCGGTTCGTGTTTGGCGCC
>JAGVJS010000310.1 GCA_020051025.1 Sphingobium sp.
ATCTTCACCGTCCGCTCGGTCAGGCCAAGATCGAAGGCGATCTGCTTGTTGAGCTGCCCCTCCGCCATGCCTGCCAGCACCGCGCGCTGGCGATCGGTCAGCGTCGCGATCAATGCGGCCACTTCCTCCCTGCGCTGATCGCCAATATCCTCCACCGCGACCTGCGATCCCAGATACCAGTCCAGCGTGCCGTCCGGGCCGAAGATCGGCGCGATCATCACCGCATTGCGAAAACCCGTTCCATCCTTGCGGTAATTGAGCAGTTCGACCAGCGCCGGCCGCCGTTCGGCCAGCGCCGCGCGCAATTTCAGCGTCCCGGCCGCTTCCGTATCGGCGCCAGCCAGGAAACGACAGTTGCGGCCGATAATCTCGTCGGACGCATAGCCGGTCAGCGCCACAAAGGCGGTGTTGCAGGCCACGATCGGATTGTCGGGCAGACGCGGATTGGTGACGACGGCCGCGACCGCACTGTGCGCGATCATTTCGGGAATCGTTGCGGGCAGGGACATGAACGGCAGGCACTCGAAGGACAAAAGGGAGCAACGCCAACGCGTCGCCCCCCGTCATCGTGCCTCAACTCACCCCCTCACTGCAAGGCAAGGGAATGATTTCAAAAGCTCAGCCGGCAAAATTGCCCTGATGGGCGAAGCTTTCGATCGGCTTGCGATCGCTCGGCTCTTCGCGCGCCTGCAAGGCTTCGGGCAGGATCGCCTTGTCGCCCTGACGCCCGATCGCGACCGCGGCCTCGATGCGGAACCGCTCCGGCACGGCCAGTTCGGCGCGCGCCTTGTCGAAATCCACGCCAGTCATGCCATGGGTGTGATAACCCAGCCGCGTCGCCTGCAACGCCAGCAGCGCCCAGGCGGCACCAGCATCGAAGCTGTGGCTGTGCGACGGCTTGAAATCGTCCGATCCCGGCGCCGCCATCAGCGTGTCGGACAACACGAAGACGATCGCGCCCGCATTTTTCACCCAGCCCTGATTGAAGGGCAGCAGCAGTTCCAGGAAACGCTGCCAGTCGGCATCGTCGCGATGGGCGTAGAGGAAACGCCAGGGCTGGTAGTTGAACGCCGACGGCGCCCAGCGCGCCGCATCGAAGATGGTGTCCAGATCCGCCTGCGGAATGGTCGAACTGTCGAAGGCGCGGGGTGACCAGCGCTCCAGAAACAGGCTGTCGACGGCGCGCGTGGAAGCGCGGGGATGGGTGGCCATGCTATCTCCTGCAAAAGCAACGAAGGAAAGAACCGCCAATGTAGGCGATCGCAAGCGCTTGCGAAGGGGTCAGTTCAGCGTTTCGCGTATCGGCCGGTCGGCCATATCGGGCAGGTCCAACAAGGCATCGGCATCCCGGTCGATCAGCACGACCGACGGTTCACGCAGGATCGCTTGCGCCAGCCGCGACCGCCACCGTCCGAACAGGCCATCGGCCCCATCCTGTTCCTGCCCGTCCTGCATAGATCCTCCGCGCCGACTCATGCGGCTTATCTACTGATGCTATAGAGAATCGTCCTGCAAGCAATGCTGGATTGCGCGACAGAAAAATTTGCGGGCGGGCGGGCTGCGGCGGATATCCCGCCGCAGCCCCATATCCGGTCAGTAGCGCGCCCGAATGCTGACAAAGAGGGTGCGGCCCGGCTCCGGGAACCCGTCGGTCAGCGTATAATAATCGTCGAACAGGTTGCGACCGCCCACGCCAATCTCGATCCCGTCGGTGATGGCATAATCGACGCGCAGCCCCACATTCACATAGGCGCCTGTGCGATAATAAAGCTGCGGCGCGCTGGCTGGCAATGCGGTGAACAGGGTCCAGCGGTTCGACGCCAGATCGACGCTCGGCACGATATGCAGCTTTTCCACCGGCGCCCAGTCGAGATAGGCAAACCCCTTGTGCGTGGGCACGCCGATCGGTCGGAACAGCGGGTTGGCGGCATAGTCCAGATTGCGCTTGGTTCCGGTATAGTTGAAACCAGCGTCCAGCCCCGGCATCAGCGTCGCCGACACCGACAGTTCGACGCCATAATATTCGCCCTTGCCGACATTGCGGCTCTGCGACAGGTTGGTCAGCACGCAGCCCGCGACCGGGACTGCCGGCGCCGTGGTGGACGCGGTGCAGGGATAGGCCGGCGTCGGCACGCTGAAGATGGCGTTGCGTACCCAGCTGTAGAAGAGCGCGCCTTCGACCCGCAACTTACCCGCCGCCCAGCTGCCGCCGATTTCGGCATTGGTGGCGCGCTCGGCCTTCAGATCGGGATTGGGAATGGCGGTGTTGAATCGCTGGCTGAACCGTTCGAAAATGGTCGGGAAGCGCGCCCGCGACGACAGGCTGGCATGCAGGTTGACCGCCTCATTGGCCTGCCAGTCGAACCGCCCCTGCGCATTCCATGTATCGGCATCGCGGCGCGGATAATTGTAGAGAACCGACGCCCCCGACGTGCCGAGCGGCGCGCCATATTCCTGCGCCTTGATCAGGTTGCGCCAGTCGAAGCTGCCGCCCAGCGTGAAGCGCAGGTCCGGGGTCAGGCGCAGCTCATTTTCCAGCGCGGCGGAAAATGTCTCCTCCGTCTGGGTCTGGCGCGGCTCGGTGGTGCCGACGCCCGCGGTGGAGAAGCTGGTCTGAAACTCGACATGCTTGTCGTGCCGATAATGGAAGGCCAGACGCAGCGTATCCGCCTCGCTCGCCTCGAAATCCAGCTGCGCCGATCCGCCCCAGGCGCGATCCTCATAGGGGCTGTCGAACGTATAGGGGCGGGTCTGCGTCGTCATCGTGCGGTCGGTGAAGCTGCGCAGGATCGAATCGAACTGGTTGTAATAAGCGCGGGTCTTGAGCGTCGCCCGGTCGCCCAGCGCGGTGGTCGACAGGAAATAGATGCTGGTGATGTTCCATTCCGGCCAGTCCCAGAAGCGCGGCGTCGTCACCGTATCGCTGATGTGCAGCGGCGCGCCCTTCGCCCCCTCCTGATAGGTATAGCTCAGCGCATATTCGTCGGTCGCATTGGGGGTGAAGCCGACCTTGGCATTGACGCGCCAGTCGCGGGTGCGGGAAAAGTCGCGCGCGCCGCCATCTTCCAGCGCCACGTTGCGCGGGGTGAAGTCGTTCGGCAGATCCCAATGGTCGGTGAAGCTGCGCGCATAGCTGGCCTGCGCATACCATCTGTCATGGCGCGTCCCGACCATGGCGGAGACATTATAGCCGGCATAATCGGTATCATTGTCGAAATTGACCGTGCCGCGCAGGTCGATGTCCAGCGCCTTGGTCGGCTTGGCGGTGACCAGGTTGATCGCCCCGCCCATCGCGCCCGGCCCGTCCAGCACCGACGCATAGCCCTTCGCCACCTGTACCTCGGCAATGTCGGTGGTCAGGAAGCGGCCATAGTCCAGCCGGTTGTCGGCGGGCAGATAGACGCGGATGCCGTCGATCGACAGTGGCACCTGAAACCGGTCGAAGCCGCGCACGAACACCAGCCGCTCATTGCGCGTGCCGCCGCTGTTGCCGGACGAGACACCGGGCATCAGGTTGATCGCATCGTCCAGCGCGGTGCGACCGAAGGTGTAGATGGCGTCCGACGACAGCGTATTGCCGTCAATTTCGATCCCCTGGGTGCGTGGCGCGGTGACGATGATCTGGCCCAGCGAGAAGCGATCGCTCCCTTCCCCGGGCTCTGTCTGTGCCTGGGCCTGGCCCGCAAGGGCACTGCCCGCCAGCAGCATGGCGGTGAAAGCGATACGCATATATTTTCCCCCTTTTCCGGTCATTCGACTCGATATATCCGGCCGTATATAGCCAAAACATCCAGAGGGAAGCCCCCGATGCCGTTCCGTGCCCAGCCGCTGCGCCCCATGTCAGCTATCCTTCCTGTCCTTGCCGCGCTGCTCTGCACCGCGCCCGCCGCCGCCCAGATGGACCA
>JAGVJS010000166.1 GCA_020051025.1 Sphingobium sp.
ATCGCGACCCGCTACGACAAAACCGTCCTATCCTTCGAGAGCTTCCTAAACCTCGCCGCTGCAAGGCTGTGGTTGAAATCTTTTGTCAACACGACCTAGCCATGATGTTTCCCCCGTTTCCAAACTAGCTCAATGGATCTGGACCCCTTTTTTCATGAGCAGCAGATTGGACGGCGAACCGATAAAAAATGGTTAACAGGATTTTTGCCATTATATCCCGGACATTAGACTTTCCGCTAAGAGCCGGAACGGACCATGTCGCGCCCGTCTTTCGATCGGTGGCGGATTGGGACTGGCATCGGCGGCCTATTACCCGCATAGCCCCCGCATGACTCCCCAGCCCCCTGCTTCCCCTACACCCGCGCGCAAGGATATCCGTTTCCGCGAGTTCGTGCTGTTGTGCGCCTGTCTGATGGCGATGAACGCCCTGTCGATCGACCCGATGCTGCCGGCCCTGCCGGATATCGGCCGCGACCTGGCGATCCCGCATCCCAATGACCGGCAGTTGATCATCAGCGTCTATTTCCTGGGGCTGGGTTTCGGGTCGCTGCTGTTCGGCGTGCTGTCCGACCGATATGGACGCAAGGCGGTGCTGGGCGGCGCGATGGCGCTGTTCATCCTCTCGTCCATCGCCTGCGCCAGCGCGCACAGCTTTGCCATGCTGCTGGCCGGCCGGGCCAGCGCCGGCTTCTTTGCCGGGGCGAGCCGGGTCATCACCGTGGGCATCGTGCGCGACCGGTTCAAGGGCGACGCGATGGCGCGGGTCATGTCTTTGATTTTCGCCGTGTTCATGCTGATCCCGGTGATGGCGCCGAGTTTCGGGTCGGCGATCCTGCTGATCGCGCCGTGGCGCTGGATCTTCTGGGCGCTGGTCATCCTGGCCAGCCTGATCCTGATCTGGATGGTGGTGCGACTGCCCGAGACGCTGCGACCGGAAAACCGGATGCGGATCACACCGAGCGCGCTGTTCCAGACGGTTGGCTTGGTCATCCGCACCCGCAGTTCGATCGGCTATATGCTGGCGAGCGGCGTGGTGATGGGGGGCCTGATCGGCTTCATCCTGTCGATCCAGCAGATTTTCTTCGACGTGTTCGACGCGGCCGAGATTTTTCCGCTGGGCTTTGCCATGATTGCGGGCTGCATGGGGATTGGCAGCCTGATCAACAGCCGGCTGGTGTCGCGTTTCGGCGCGCGGCGGATGAGCCAGAGCGCGCTGATCGCTTTCATCCTGATCGCCGCCGTGCATCTGGCCGTGATTCTGGCAGGCATGGAAACACTGGTCACCTTCATGATATTGCAGGCGATGACGATGATGACGGTCGCGTTCACCGCATCCAATTTCAGCGCCATTTCGATGGAACCGTTCCACAAGGGGGCAGGCGTCGCCTCCTCCTTCCAGGCGTTCCTGACGACAGCGCTATCGAGCGCGCTGGGCAGCATCGTGGGCCGCGCCTTCGACGGGACCACCCTGCCCTTCACCATCGGCCTGCTGGTGTTCGGGATCGGCTCCTTCCTGATCGTGATCTGGGCGGAGCGCGGCAAGCTGTTCACCCGGCCCAATCACAGCGCGCTGCGGGAAAGCGACGTGGACTTCCACTGACCCGGAGGGCGGTGAAGAAGGGCAAAGAAAAAGGGGCGGTTTCCCGCCCCTTCTTTTTGCGCTGAACCGCTTGCCGGATCAGGCGTCCTTGCCGCCCGGTGTATGTGCGCCGGGAAGCGGCGGCACCGGCTGGGGCGGGACATCGGCATCATCCTCCGCCACATCCACCACGCCGCGGCCGACATGGCTGCGGCTGCGGCTGTAGCCGAAATAGACCAGCAGGCCCACGGTCGCCCAGCCGACGAACATCAGCTTGGTTTCGACGCCCAGACTCCAGAAGAGATAGGCGCAGCCAGCGATGGCGATCGGCGCGGTGATGTAGATGGCGGGTGTGCGGAAGGGGCGCTTGCGATCCGCATCGGTCTTGCGCAGGCGCATCACCGCGATCGACACGGCGGCGAAGGCGAAGAGGGTGCCCGAGTTGGAAATGTCCGCCAGAATGCCGACCGGGAAGAAGGCGGCGAACAGCGCCACGAAGATGCCGGTCAGGATGGTGATGACATGCGGCGTCTTGTAGGTCGGATGAACCTTCGAGAACATCGCCGGCAGCAGTCCGTCGCGGCTCATGACGAAGAAGATGCGGGTCTGGCCGAACATCATCATCAGGATGACCGAGGGCAGCGCAAGACCGGCGGCGAGGCCGAGCAGGTTGCCGATCTGGGGCCAGCCGATTTCGCGCAGGGTCCAGGCCAGCGCCTCCTTCGAACAGGTGACGGCTTCAGTGCCGGCGGCAGCCAGCGCGGCGCATTGTTGCGACAACGCCGTGGAACCGGGGGCGAGCACTTCGCCGGCCGGGCCATAGACCGGCTGCGCGCCGACGGTGCCGATGACGCCAGCGGCGACCAGCATGTAGAAGATGGTGCAGATGGCGAGCGAGCCGATCAGGCCGATCGGCATGTTGCGCTGCGGATTCTTGGTTTCCTCAGCAGCGGTCGAAACGGCGTCGAAGCCGACATAGGCGAAGAAGATCGAGGCGGCGGCGGCCGAAATGCCCGAGAAGCCGAGCGGCGCGAACGGGGTGAAGCCGTCCATGTTCATGACGGGCACTGACAGGACGATGAAGAGCGTCAGGGCCGATACCTTGATGAGAACCAGCACGGCGTTGACGGTGGCGCTTTCCTTTGTGCCGATGACCAGCAGCCAGGTGACGAGACCCGCGATCAGCATCGCCGGCAGGTTGACCATGCCACCGTCAAACGGCCCGCGCGTCAGCAAATCGGGTATGTCGAGGTGGAATGTATGTTCAATGAGGCCGACGACATAGCCGGACCAGCCCACCGACACGGCACCGGCGGCGACCGCATATTCAAGGATCAGCGCCCAGCCGACCATCCAGGCGATGAGTTCGCCCATCACGGCATAGCTATAGGTGTAGGCGGAACCGGACACCGGCACCATCGCCGCCATTTCGGCGTAACATAGCGCGGCTACCGCGCAGACGAAGCCGGCGATGACGAAGGAGAGCATCATGCCGGGGCCAGCTTTTTGCGCGGCCTCCGCCGTGAGCACGAAGATGCCCGTGCCGATGACGGCGCCGATGCCCAGCATGGTCAGCTGGAACGCGCCCAGCGACCGGTGCAGCGATTTCTTCTCGGCCGTCGCCAATATGGCGTCGAGAGGCTTTACGCGCCCGAAAATCATGAATGATGCCCTTTTGTCTTCATTGTTTTGCCTGGGCGGCTTTGCACCCGCTCCTTTTGGCTATGACGCGAGACTATCGCCTAATCCGCCACGCGCAAGTATGTTGCGTTCGCGCGACATTCCGATGCACTAACCGCGCGGACTGACATGGGACTGACAGGAGTCTTGCCAATGATCGAATTGCTGCGCGCATCGGGGCTGGAGAGCGTACCCCATGGCTTTGCCGGGCGGCGCGGTGGCGTGTCGACGGGGATATATGCCGGGCTGAACATCGGGCTGGGATCGGCCGATGCGCGCGACGCGGTGCTGCGCAACCGCGATCTGGCGCGCGATGCGCTGATGCCCGGTGCGGCTCTGGTGACGGTGCATCAGGTCCATTCGCCCGATGTGGTGACGGTGACGGGCGACATGGCCGAGGGCGATCGGCCAGCCGCCGACGCCATGGTCACGGATCGGCCGGGGCTGGTGCTGGGCATATTGACCGCCGATTGCGTGCCGGTGCTGTTTGCGGATGCACGGGGCGGCGTGGTGGGTGCGGCCCATGCCGGGTGGAAGGGCGCGATTGGCGGCGTGACCGACCGGACGATCGAC
>JAGVJS010000203.1 GCA_020051025.1 Sphingobium sp.
ACATCATGGGCGATCGTACGCTGGGCGCAGACCCAATGCGCGTTGCGGCATTGGGTCGTGCCACGCTGGAGGGGCTGGCCGAGGGCGGCGTGGTCGGCATCGTCAAGCATATGCCGGGCCATGGCCGGGCGATGGTGGACAGCCATCTGGCGCTGCCGACCGTCAACGCCAATCTCAATGCGCTGGAAACCGACCTGGCGCCGTTCCGCACGCTCAACCGCGCGCCGATGGGGATGACGGCCCATGTCGTCTATACCGAATGGGATGCGGAGCGCCCGGCCAGCCTGTCGCCCAAGATCATCGGCGAGATCATTCGCCAGCGGATCGGCTTCGACGGGCTGTTGATGTCCGACGATCTCGACATGAAGGCGTTGCAGGGCAGCATCCCCGAACTCGCCGCCGGCGTGGTTGCGGCCGGATGCGATCTGGCGCTCAACTGCTGGGGGCGGATGGACGATATGGTCGGCATCGCCGGCCTGCTGCCGGATATCTCCGATCAGGCGCGGGAGCGGCTCGACCGGGCGATGGCGTCGGTGACGCGCGGGGGCGATCAGCCGGAACTGGAAGAATTGCTGGCGACGCGCGATTCGCTGCTGGGTCTGGCGCTCGCTTGACGCAGGATATGTTCAGCCAGCCGGCTGTTCCCAGTCCCGAGACGCTCCCGGAAACCCTCTTCCTCAGCTTCGACGCGTGGGAGGGGCCGCTCGACCTGCTGCTCAGCCTGGCGCGCAACCAGAAGGTCGATCTGCGCGAAATTTCGATTTTGGCGCTGACCGAACAATATCTGGAGTTTATCGAGGGCGCGCGGCAGTTGCGGCTGGAACTGGCGGCAGATTATCTGGTGATGGCGGCCTGGCTCGCCTATCTCAAATCCGCGCTGCTGCTGCCGCAGCACGAACAGGAAGATCCCAGTCCCGAGGAAATGGCGCTGCGGCTGCAATTGCGTCTCCAGCGGCTGCATGCGATGCGCGATGCCGCCGCCCGGCTGATGGCGCGCGATCGGGTGGGGCGCGACGTCTTTACCCGGCGCAAGCCCGAAGGGCTGCGGCTGGTGAAGAAGGCGCAGTGGCGTGCCAGCCTCTATGACCTGATCCAGGCCTATGGTCAGATTCGCGCCCGGACCCAGCCGGTGGTCCACACCATCGCGGTTCGACCGGTGATGACGCTGGACGAGGCGATTCAGCGGGTCGGGTCGCTGGTCGGCACCGCGGTCGACTGGACCCGGCTCGAATCCTTCCTGCCCCCCGATCTGGATACGCCCAAGGCAAAGTCGGCGCTGGCCAGCAGCTTTGTCGCGGCATTGGAACTGGCGCGACAGGGCCGGCTGGAAATGCAGCAGGACGGCATCTTCGCGCCCATCTATCTGCGCGCGCGGGCGCCGAATCAGGGAAGCGCGGCATGAGCATGGAACCGGATGATTTCCTGCGCGCGGTGGAGGCTGCCCTGTTCGTGGCCGAAGCGCCACTAACCCCGGCCGAACTTAAACTGCATGTGGGGAACGGGGGCGACCTCGACGCCGCGTTGCAGGCGCTGGCCAGCCATTATGCCGGGCGCGGCATCAATCTGGTGGAGCGGGGCGGGCGCTGGCATTTCCAGACCGCCAGCGACCTGGCCCATATCCTGCGCCGCGAAAAGGACGAGCCGCGCAAATTGTCGCGCGCGGCGATGGAGACGTTGGCGATCATCGCCTATCATGAGCCGGTCAGTCGCGCGGAGATCGATTCGATCCGCGGGGTTCAGGTGGCCAAGGGCACGCTGGACGTGCTGATGGAGGCGGGCTGGATCCGCCCCGCCGGCCGGCGTGAAGTGCCTGGCCGCCCGCTCATCTATGCGACCAGCGTAGAATTTCTGACACATTTCGGACTGGGCAGCCGCCGCGACCTTCCCGGAATGGACGATTTGCGTGCCGCCGGCCTGCTCGACCCGGTCGATTTGGCGCTGGAGGGTATGGGCGGGCAATCCGTTCTGGAAAATGACGAGGAAGAGGCCTAGATAGGCCTTCTACTAGGAGTATAGAAAAATGGGTTCCTTCTCGCTGATGCACTGGGTGATCGTGCTCCTGGTCGTCATGCTGCTGTTCGGTGGCGGCCGTATTTCCGGCCTGATGGGTGACGTGGCCAAGGGCATCAAGAGCTTTAAGAAGGGCATGGCTGACGATGACGATGATGTGACGCCGGCGAAGCCCGCCGTGCGCATCGACGGTCATCGCGTGCCCGAACAGGACGCGCCGACGCCCAGCGCGACCGAAGAAAAGACCAAGGCCTGATCCTCCAGCAAGGCCGATAGTCCCACATGTTTGGTATCGATTCGTCCGAACTTCTGGTGATCGTGATCATTGCGGTGATCGTGATCGGGCCGAAGGATTTGCCGCGCGCGCTCTACAAGGTGGGGCAGATCGTCGGCAAGGCGCAGGGCATGGCCCGCCATTTCCGCACCGGCATCGACGCCATGGTCCGCGAGGTGGAACTGGAAGAGCTGGAAAAGAAGTGGGCCGCGCAGAACAAGCGGATCATGGACGAGCATCCGCCGGAAACGTCGACCGATGCCTTGCCTGCGCCGGTCGAGACGTCCGCGCAGGATGGGGCACCGGATGCACCGGCGACCTTCGTCGCGCAATCCGCGCCGGTGGAACAGCCGCCTTTCGTGGCCGAATCGGCGCCGGTTGCGACATCGGCCAGCGATGGACCGCCCTATGTCGCCGACGCGGCGGCCCCGCAGCTTCGCAAGGATGATGCTGCGGCATGATCAACGATATCGACGACAGCAAGGCGCCCTTGCTCGACCATCTGATCGAGTTGCGCAGCCGCCTGCTCAAATGCGTCTATGCGCTCTTCATTACCGGTGCTGTCTGCTTCTATTTTTCGGAGCAGTTGTTCGCGATTCTGGTCCATCCACTGAAGGAAGCATTCGGTGACGGCGGCGGCCGGCTGGTCTATACCAAGCTGTACGAAGCCTTTTTCGTGCAGGTGAAGATCGCCGTGTTCGGCGCCTTCTGCCTGTCCTTCCCGATCATCGCCAACCAGCTCTGGGCCTTCGTTGCGCCTGGTCTCTACGCCAAGGAAAAGAAGGCGCTGCTGCCCTTCATCCTGGCGACCCCCTTCCTCTTCGCGATGGGCGCCAGTCTCGCTTATTTCGTCGTGATGCCGACCGCCTTCCACTTCTTCCTGGAGTTTCAGGGAAATAGCAGCGGCCTGTCGGTCGAGGCACTTCCCAGCGCGGACAGCTATCTTGGCCTGGTGATGCAGTTCATCCTGGCCTTCGGCATCAGCTTCCTGATGCCGGTGCTGCTGATGCTGCTCAACCGGGCCGGCTTCGTGACGCGGGCGCAACTGATCAGCATGCGTCGCTACATGATCGTGGCGGCCTTCATTCTGGCTGCGGTGCTGACGCCGCCTGACGTGGTGTCGCAGCTGATGCTCGCCATCCCGCTGCTGCTGCTTTACGAAATCACCATCATTGCCATCTGGTTTACCGACCGGAAGGTAGCGCAGGACACGGCGGTGGAAGAGGTTTCGGCGTAAACTTTCGCGCAAGCCAGCATGCTAACGGACGCTGGGATTTCCCTGCATAAAAAAAGACCCGCCTTGTCGAAGGGCGGGTCATGCTAGGGAGGGGGTAGTGAAACGCTAATCCTAAGCGCTTAGTTGGCGCTTTTCTCCACGGCCTTGCCGGCACTTTGCACGTCGCGGCCTGCGCCTTCGACCGTGTTGCATGCCGCAACCATGAGCGAACCCGTCAGCAGCACCGCGGCCAGGATCTTCTTCGTCATCGAAAATCTCCTCTTCAAATTCTGTGACCGGATGGCATTGCCATCGCAGTGACGAGGGAGAAAACCCGCGCTGCCGCGATACGTTCCGCAGCCGGAAAGATAATGATTTCAAAGGGGAAGGTGCCCAGAAAAATTCTGAGCCCGGAATGCGTCGGGGGGGGGAAGCATTCCGGGCTCATATTTTGTGGATAGCAAGAGCGGGGGGCAAAAGATTTGCTATCCGAAATGTAGAACCCGCCACGCCCCGGATCGGTTCCCTTTCGACGCAGAAAAATGCACTTTTTTAAACGCTTTCTTTACAGCCGCTTCGATGGTGATCGGTCTGTTAACTACGAAAAGATCGCGGCGGGGCAGAAAAAAGATCAGATCAGCGGTCGGCCGGTGTTGCGATATTCCGGTCGGATGGTGGATTCCGGCAGGCCATCATCCGCCGACTGGGGCACGGGCGCGGGCGTCCAGCCGGTGCGCGGCGCGACCGGGCTG
>JAGVJS010000145.1 GCA_020051025.1 Sphingobium sp.
ACCAACGAAGACGTGCCGCTGCCTTACGCCGCGAACCTCGAAAAGCTGGCTCTGATCGACGCCGCCCGCGTCGTCGAGGCGGCGAAGAAGGTCTGCTACAAATAAGATCGGCCGCAAGGCTGGAAAGGAAAGGGCGGCTCGCAAGGGCCGCCCTTTCTACATCGGCTGACCGGTGCGGAACGAATATCATGTGCAGGCGGCTGTCGCGCTTGTCGCCAGGCTGCCGGCATTTTTCATCTGCTGATCGGTGCGTTCGCGCACATTAAAGGCGCTGGTGTAGCGGATGACTTTGTTGCCGAAGATCGCGCTGCTGACCAGCGGCTGATAATTATAGGCCACTTCCACGAACATGACGGCGGTGCCGCTGGCTGGCGTGACCTTGGTTGCCGCCGTCGTCCCCGGTCCCATCCCGTCCTTCATCGACGCATCGTTCGCACCATTGCCGGCCACGCCATAGCTGGACGTGAAATTGCCGGTGCCCCAGCAGCGCTGCCAGCGGATATAATTGCCCGCGCTGCTGCCGGTTTTGAGATTGGGTTCAAGGTCCGACAGGAATATCCGGCCATTTGCTTTAAGCTTCAGCGAGTCGGTAGCCAGATCGGCGCCGGTCATGATTTCATTGACGTCCGCTTCATCGATGGATGTGCGTACGCGCGCGGCATTGTCGGCCACGAGCATCGCAACCTGGCTGACGCGCATATGGGCCAGCGCCAGATTGGCGCATTCCAGACCGGTGAGGCCCAGGATCAGCAGGACAGGCAGCGAGAAGGCGAATTCGACCAACGCCAGGCCGCGATCATCATGTCGCAGGCGGTGCAGAAGCGCGATAGGGGGGCTGATGAGCATCGTCAGTTGCACTTTATCGCAGGAGTTGTCTGATTGGCCCATGGCTGGTTGCGGACCATGGTGGATGCGGTGGCGGATTGGGTCGCGCTCCAGCCCAGCATCCTGGCCATCGGGAACAGGCGTGGCATGGACACCGTCACTTCATAATAGACGATGTCGTCCGCGCCGCCCAGACCGGTGGCGCCGCTATTGGTGTCGTAGGTGCCATTGCCGTTGGCATCCTCATAACAGTCGCCGACATTATAGGTGCCCAGTGGTGCGGTATCGCTGGTGATTTTTTCCGGCTTTCCAACGCGGGAGAAGTTGTAATAGCTTTTCTTGGTGGTCGAAGTCGTACCGTTCTTCGCATTGATCGCGGCCATCTGCGCTTCGATATAAACGTCGATCTGGCTATTGTTGAGTGTGCCCACCGATGCGGCGCGCGCGGCCTTTTCCAGTACGCCGCGGGTGACGGCGCGCAGGTAGGATTGATAGCCAAGGTCGCCGATCGCCATGATGATCAGGATCAGCGGCCCTGCCACCAGGCCGAATTCCAGAAGCGTAGCGCCGCGCGCATGATCGCGCAGACGGGTGACGAAACGAGCGAGACGAGCGATCATTGCGACAACCTCAAGCCGCCGATATTCTTGGCAATATCCTTGAACTTCTGGCTGAGTGCGGCTGCGGTATAAGCCATGGTCCAGTGGTTCGAGGATGTGGCGCAATTTTGCAGAGGCGTCTGGATGTCGCCTTCCGACTGGTTACGGAAACCGATCACCCAGATGGTGATGCCCTTGGCCTTGATCGCATTGCACAGCATTGCCAGGCGATTATTGTGGATCGCGGTCAATCCGGTATCGCCGGTGGTGGTGGAGGCAACACGGCCATCCAGCGCCTGATAGCCATAGGCGCCATAAACCGCCTGATAGGCGCTCATGTCGCCATCCGTCATGAAGACGATATGGCGCGAGATGTTGAAGCCGTTCGGCGCACTCGCATTATCGCTGGCGAAGATTCCGGTCGGGGAGAGGAAGCGCGCGCCCCACAGCATCCCAATGTCATGATAGGTGCCGCCCACCGCGACCAGGCCGTCGACATAGCTGTTGAAGCTGCTGCTCTGGCTCGAAGGTGTTGCCGTGCGGTTGGTATAGCTGGTCAGCTTGCGCGCCTGTGACGGGCAGGCGTTCCAGCCGCCACTGATGCGGCTGCTGCTGTTCAGATTACTGCCGAAGCGGTCAAATTCAGTTTCAGGCCAGTGCGGCCGCCATTTCGTGGCGGCGTTGGTCGGCGCGGTATCGATCTGAAGGTCGTAGGCGCCAGAGGGGATCGAGGATGTAGAGGTGGACGCTGTAATGTTGCTGTCGGTGTCGCGTTCCTCGATACAACCCGCCCAGGTGGAGTTGGTGCCCCATTCATAGGCCGGATTCTGTACGGAATTGCCGGCGACATAATCGCTTACGTCGAATGCCACATCCTTGTACGTCCAGTTGGTATAGCGGGTGCGATCCGGGCCGGGCGTGGTCGACGTGCTGTATGTTTTCGTCGTTGTCACTTCCTTTCGGACGCATACGCGCGACGAACTGCCGGACGAGGGCGGAGACGGGGTCGCGGTGGTGCTGGTGTCCCAGCCGCCATAGCTGTAAACCGTACGCGTCGTGTTGCTGGGCGCGCTGCCGCTGGTTGTGTCGGTGGCGCCCTGAAAAATCTTGCAGTTTGTGCTGTTCAGGTTGGTGCCGCCCGACCCGTTGATCGCATTTTCAGGGGACGTGTAGCAGGTGTTGGAATTGTACCGCTTGAAGCAGATGCCATCCGACGAGCCGCTTTCCCAATAATACCAGGCTTCACGGGTATTATAGGTCCATGTGTCCCCCGCAGTGCCGCCGATCATCGCGCTGGCCGGCAGTTGATAGCCGACATTGACGGTGGAACTATAGGGCATGAAGCCATAGCGGATGCGGCCGGTCTGATCCGATCCCGCACCCAGCGTATCGTAGAAATCCTTCACCGCCTGTTGCAGCGCGGCCAGGCGCGTCGTGTTGCCGCCATTGCCGTCGGAGATGGAATAGGCCATCGACCCGGTGGTATCCAGAACCATCATCACGTCGGTATTGCCGATGTCGAACCGGCTTTCGCAGGTCACGCTGAGCGGCAATGTGGTATAGCCGAAAATCTTCATCAGCGTGGTGGGGATAGTCGAATCCGCCGACACCTGAACGGTCGTCGTTTCACCCGGCTTACTCTGGATGACCGGCACGAACTCGGCAGTCTGGAACGTGCCTTGCGGGAAATTGAAGTCGAAAAACTTCTTCGCCTCGGCGATGTTGGCGGTCGTCATGGACGATCCGGTCATGGCGCGACGGCCCGCCAGCGCTGCGGAGTCGCAGGCTTGTTGCATACGGGCGCGGGCCATGTAGGCGCGACTCATGTCCAGGCCGCCACCGATCAGTGCGGCGAGCGGGATGATTGCGGCGGCGACCATTGCCATGGTGTTACCCGCCTGGTTCTTTGCCAGCCGCCGCAGAAAGCCCATCGGATGCTCGTTTATCTTGCCCATTTGCCTGCAATCACCCATGTCGCGCCCACACCCCCCACGTCCGGGTCGGGCAGCCTGTCCGCCTATGCAGGCGCACTCGTTAGAATGTGTATGAGGAAGATGGTTAAAGGACCGATAACTCGCCAAACGCCCGTCGTTGCGGGAGTCGCAGCATGAGCATCGGCGACGATGCGCTGTCGCCGCTGGCGATGCTGCTAAGCGCCCATGCTGGCGCGCAGGCGGCTCGGCACCGGGCGATCTGGGCGTTCGATGCGCGGTTGGCGAAGGTGGCGCGCACCACCAGCGAGGCGATGATCGGGCAGATGCGTCTGGCCTGGTGGAATGACGTCATCGACGACGCCGCCGGGATAAAGGGGCAGGGGGAGCCGGTTGTCGATGCCATGCGGGCATGCGGGGCGATCGGTGCGCCGGGGCGGAGCGTTGTCAATCTGGCGGCGGTGATCGACGGCTGGGAAATACTGGTGGTGGAGCCGGAAATCGACCTGCTGGGCCTGCGCGATTATGCGGTCGGGCGCGGTGGCGGGCTGTTCCGGGCGCTCGCCGATGTGGAGCAGGCGCCCGACTGGCTGATCGCGGCCGGGCAAGTGTG
>JAGVJS010000394.1 GCA_020051025.1 Sphingobium sp.
ATCCGCGCCCGCCGCCGCGCGCTGACCCTGATGTTCGCCGGCTTCTCGATGGTGACGGTGGTGAACTTCGCCTATAATGTCTGGACGCCGGCGCTGTTCGCCCGCGTCTATGGCTGGACCCCGGCGCAGGTCGGCATCGGTTTCGGCCTCATCATGATGATCTGCGGCACCGGCGGCACCTATTTTGCCGGTTGGCTCAGCGACCGGCTGACCCGCGCCGGCCATGTCGACGCCCATCTGCGCGTCGCCGCCTTCGGCTTCCTTGCCTGTGGCGTCTTCGGCACGCTCGCCCCGCTGATGCCCAATGCCTGGGCGGCACTGGCGCTGATCGCCCCGGCCATGTTCCTCAGCTGCATGCCCGTCCCCTGCGCCGGCACCGCGCTGCAACTCATCCTCCCCAACCGCGCGCGGGGACAGGTGACGGCGCTCTACATCATGGTGATTTCGCTGGTGGGCATCGGCATCGGCCCGGTGGTGATCGGTTTCATGACCGACCATCTCTTCACCGCCCCCACCGACATCCGCTATTCGCTGGCGATCGTCGTAGGCTGCGCCGCCCCGCTCATGTGCGGCCTTCTGTTGCTCGCGCTGAAGCCATACCGGGCGCTAAGACTGGCAGGGCTGGAGGGATAAAACGCAAGCTTCAACGCCAAAACACACCGTCACCCCGGACTTGATCCGGGGTCCAGCTTTTCGTCACTCACAGCGTCCGAACAAAAGCGGGATGCCGGGTCAGGCCTGTCCTGAGCCTGTCGAAGGGCCTGGCATGACGAAAGAGGCTATTGCATGTAGCGACCAGTTGCGGACAATCTGTGCTCCTGCGAAAGCAGGAGCCTAGGGGCGGCCTAGCGTTTCTTTGCCCTGGGTTTCTGCCTTCGCAGGAACACGGCTGAGTTGAAACCCAACCGTCCACTAACCACCCCTTGTGGTCATTCCCGCGAAGGCGGGAACCCATCTTCTGACCTTTCGTCAAGTACAACGCTAGGGAGATGGATCCCCGCCTTCGCGGGGATGACGGTATAGGTTCGGTGCGTTCGCTAACCACCCAATCCTGTCCTACTCCCGCCCCATCTGCTACCCCAATCCCCGCTCTTTCACACCGTTCGCCACCCCACACCCGACACGACATAAAATGTCCAACATTCATTCCAAAATGTCGCATTCAGCGGGAAATGTGCGAAGTTAAGCGCCGACCTTCCTACAGCGCCCACAAAAAAAGCCCGGTCGCGTGCAGTCGACCGGGCTTCCAGGGGAGAGAATCTAAGCCTTAAAGGCGGTCGTCGATCGAGGAGCGGACGAACCCGGCGGGGAAGTCCTCCACATGGTTGCCGACGATCGTATATTCCTTGGCCCGGCCAGAGAAACGGCCTTCCAGTTCCATATAGCTTTGCGGATCGAACAACGGCGTGGCGCTCATGCCCATGATGCCGGTCGCGTCGACCTTCTCACAGGTATAGTCGCAGCCCTGCTGGGCGAAGTTCCTGATGCCATGTTCCAGCATCCCGTCCATCGCGGCCTTGAGCGTATAGTGCATCGTCATCATGTTGAAGCCGAGCGGATGAATCTGGTCCACCGTTACTGCGGGCTTGCCGTCGATGTTGCGCACGTCGGGGAACATCTTCCACCCCGGCACCTTGGACGAGACATATTGGGCATGGGCCAGCGTGCCGATCTTGACCACGGTGGTCATCTTCGCGCCCAGTTCATGCGCCAGCCGCATCCGTTCGCAGCCTTCGTCCATCTGCGTTTCCGGGTCGGCATTGGTCCGCGCGATCAGGAAGCAGTTGGTGCCCTCCAGCGCCGCAAGCGCCGCCCGCACCTTTTCCAGATAGCGTTCGCGCGGCAGCAGGCCGGTGGATTCCTCCATATCGTCAGCATCCTCCAGCTGGAGCGCGGTCGCCCCCGCCATCGCCATGCGCCGGGCGCTGCGATAGACGGCCAGCGGCCCGCCAAAGCCATCCTCGATATCGGCGGCCAGCGGAATGGGCGACGTCTGGCTGATGCGGCTGGTGATCCATTCCACGTCGGTCAGGTTGCTGAAGCCATAGTCGATCACGCCGTTCATCGCGATCGACACTTCGCCGCCCGACAGCATCATCGCTTCGAAGCCGACCATCTCCACCGCCCGCGCCGATGCACAGTCATAGACGCAGGGGGCGACGATGCACTTGTCGCTGGTTTCGAGCAGTTGTTGCAGAGACTTTTTTGCCATGTGCTTGCCAATTTCCCTTGTTGAATGAATTACATGCGGATGCGGGCGCCGACCTTGAAGTAGCGGCCGATCGGATCGAAATAGACCTGGTTCGTACCACCCTGCGCGCTGGCGGCCAGCGGCGGATCCTTGTCCAGCAGGTTGTTGACCACGCCAAACAACTCGAACTGCTCATTCACCTTCACCGTCGCGCCAAGGTCGAGGTAGAAGCGGCCGGCGACGCGGTTGCTGTTCACGCTGTTGGACAGGCCGGGCGAATAGCCGTCATCCTCCGGCCCGATCAGGGTCGTGTCGAACACCCCTTTGGGGATATATTTGCCATGCAGGTTCAGCGCCACGCTGCCCAGATCCCACAGCACGGTGCCATCCACGATCCAGTCGGGAACGCCGGTGGTGGTGCCGGGACGATAGCCGGTCTGGCCGGTGCGGTCGATGCCGCCAATCTCCAGCTTCAGATAGCGGGTCGCGAGCAGGCGGAAGTCGAGGCTGCCCAGATTGCCGACATCGGTGCGATAGCTGGCCTCGAAGTCGATGCCGCGATTGCGCACCTGGCTGACATTCTGAAGCACGTCGCTGACGCTGGTGAGCGCCCCCGATGAATCCCGCTGGACATAATCGCACAGCGACGTCTGCCCCGCTGCGCAGCGATCGACCACCACCTGCGCGCCCAGCGTCGAGATCGCGCCTTGCAGGTCGATATCATAATAATCGACCGAGAAGCGGAAGTTGCGCAGGAAGCCCTTGGGCGCCAGCACCACGCCTGCCGTCCAGGTATCGGCCTTTTCCGGTGCCAGTTGCTGGTTGGCGCCCGAATAGCTGTTCACCTGAATCTGCGCGCCATTGTTCAGCGGATCGACGATCGTGGTGCGGCCCAGCGTCACCGGCCCGAACAGTTCCGTCAGGTTGGGCGCGCGGATATCGCGCGACCGGGTGACGCGGAAGCGGACTTCCTCGACCGGGGCATAGACGCCGCCCAGCTTCCAGGTGGTGGCATTGACCGTGGTGGTATCAAGGCCAGGGCTGGACCGGCGATAATGGGTGCGGCGGACCGCGCCGTTCAGTTCCAGCGTCTGGGCGAACGGCATATCCTTCAGGATCGGCGCCTGCGCTTCCAGATAGGCTTCGGCGACCCGAATGCTGCCATTCACCGCCTTGCCGTTGAACGACCAGAAGGCGTTGGCGGTGGACAGGGCATCAGCCGTGCCGACCGCCTTGTCGCTGCGATATTCGCCGCCCGCCGCGATCGAGAAATCGCCGCCCGGCAGCGCAAAGAGCGAACCGTTGATATTGGCCGCAATCACATGCTCGGTCGTGTCTGTCGTCTGATACCCGGCCGGTGCGATATAGGCGGCGGCCGCCTGCGAAATATTGCCCGAGCCAAACAGGTTGATCGGCGCGCAATTGGGATCGTCATTGGCGGTGCTGGCATCGGCATTGATGCCGCACACCACCTGCCCGTTCACATTGACGGCATTGGCCGCATTGGTGACGCGGGAGGCGACGACGTTCCCCGTATAATCCTGACGGAACTCATTGCGGCCATATTGATAATAGGCGTCCCAGCGCCAGTTGTCGCTGATCTTGCCCTCCAGCGACAGCACCGCGCGATAGGTCTGGTTGTCGCTATGGTTGACCGACCCGCCCAGATCCATCAGCGCGCGACCAAGGCTGAACGAGGTGATATTGTTCGCGTCCATGATCGCCGCGACGCCACCGGGCAGATAGGCATTGTTGCGCTGGATCGTCTGCGTAGTGCGGGCGACCGACCCGATCACCATGCCCTTCGACCGGGCATAGGACAGGTCGACGCTGGCCTTCAGCGCATCGGAAAATTCATAGGAGGCCTGGCTGTAGGTGACGAAGCGTTTGACCGGCGGGATCAGTAATATGCCGTCCAGGAAGCCGTTCCGCACCGATTCCTCACCACCCTGGGTGAACAGCGGCGACGGATTGGTGCCATAGATGGTGCCGAAATCATAATTGTGCGTCGTGCCGTCGGGATTGAACGCCAGCCCGCGCAGCGGCCCGGAATTGGCGACGATAAGGCCGCCGGACGAAATATTGCCGGTGCCGGCCGGGCCGCCCCGGATACTGGCGGGCAGGCCACCCGCGCCCGCCGGCGTATTGCCGATCAGCTGTTCGCGCGGGCACCAGCTGCGGGTGTAGCAATCGCCCATGCCGTCCGACTTGTCATATTCGCCCGCGATCATGAAATGGCCGCGATCGTCGGCGAATTTCGTGCCCCAGGCGAGCTGGGCGTTCTGCTGGCCATAATCGCCTCGGCTGGAAATGCCGGCCTGGATCGAGCCTTTCAGGCCCGTCAGGTCACGATCGAGGATGAAGTTGACGACGCCTGCCACCGCGTCCGATCCATAGGCTGCCGACGCGCCACCGGTCAC
>JAGVJS010000096.1 GCA_020051025.1 Sphingobium sp.
GGCCTGCATCAGGGTCCGGCGGCTGATCAGCGGGCTGTCGGTCATGCATGTCTCCTTCTTGGGCAGAAGGATGGACGGATCGGGCAGGGCGATCCGCCACCCGCCCTTGCCGCAACGCATCATTTCCTGTAGGGGCGCGCCCGATAGTCCTGGACAGGCACGGTGCCGGCCGGGAAACCCGATCCCAAAAGGCAGTTTCATGTCCCTGCGTAATATCGCGATCATCGCGCACGTCGACCATGGCAAGACCACCCTTGTCGACCAGCTTTTCCGTCAGTCCGGCACGTTCCGCGAGAACCAGCGCGTCGAAGAACGCGCCATGGACTCGAACGACCTGGAAAAGGAGCGCGGCATCACCATTCTGGCGAAGCCCACCTCGGTCGAATGGAACGGCACCCGCATCAACATCGTCGATACGCCCGGCCACGCCGACTTCGGCGGTGAAGTGGAGCGCATCCTCTCGATGGTCGACGGCGTGATCCTGCTGGTCGACTCGTCGGAAGGCGCGATGCCGCAGACGAAGTTCGTGACCGGCAAGGCGCTGGCGCTGGGTCTGAAGCCCATCGTTGTCGTCAACAAGGTCGACCGTCCCGACGAACGCATCCAGGAAGTGCTGGACGAAGTGTTTGATCTGTTCGTGACGCTGGACGCCACCGACGAACAGCTCGACTTCCCCGTCCTCTACGCATCGGGCCGCAACGGCTATGCCAGCGACGATGCGCAGCGCCGTGAAGGCACGCTGGAGCCGCTGTTCCAGAAGATCGTCGATCACGTCCCGCCGCCGGCGCTGGATCAGGACGCGCCGTTCAGCTTCCTCGTGACGCTGCTCGACCGCGACAACTTCCTGGGCCGCATCCTGACCGGCCGCGTCCAGTCGGGCGTGGTGAAGGTCAACCAGCCGATCCACGCGCTCGACGCTGAAGGCAATGTGATCGAAACCGGCCGCGCGTCGAAGATCATGTCGTTCCAGGGGCTGGACCGCGTCCCCGTGGACGAAGCCAAGGCAGGCGACATCATTTCGCTCGCCGGCCTGACCGTCGCGACCGTTTCGAACACCATCGCCGACCCGCAGGTGACCGAACCGATCCAGGCCCAGCCGATCGATCCGCCGACCCTGTCGATGCGCTTTGCCGTCAATGATTCGCCGATGGCGGGCCGCGAAGGCAGCAAGGTGACGAGCCGCATGATCCGCGATCGTCTGGCCCGCGAAGCCGAATCCAACGTCGCCATCAAGGTGACGGAATCGGAAGACAAGGACAGCTTCGAAGTCGCCGGCCGTGGCGAATTGCAGCTGGGCGTGCTCATCGAAACCATGCGCCGCGAAGGCTTCGAACTGGGCATCTCGCGTCCGCGCGTGCTGTTCGGCGAAGACGAAAATGGCGGCAAGACCGAGCCTTACGAAACCGTCGTCATCGACGTGGACGATGAATTTTCGGGCACGGTCGTGGACAAGATGAACATCCGCAAGGCGGAAATGACCGACATGCGTCCGTCGGGCGGCGGCAAGACCCGCATCACCTTCTCCGCGCCCTCGCGCGGCCTGATCGGCTATCATGGCGAATTCCTGTCCGACACGCGCGGCACCGGCATCATGAACCGCCTGTTCGAGAAGTACGGCCCCCACAAGGGCAAGATCGAAGGTCGCAAGAATGGCGTCCTGATCTCGAACGGCGCGGGCGAAGCCAATGCCTATGCGCTGGGTCCGCTGGAAGAACGCGGCATCCTGTTCGTCGGCGTGGGTGAAGCGCTCTATGAAGGCATGATCATCGGCGAAAACGCCAAGCCCGAAGATCTTGAAGTCAACCCGATGAAGTCGAAGGCGCTGACCAACTTCCGCGCCAGCGGCAAGGACGACGCCGTCCGCCTGACCCCGCCGAAGAAGGCGACGCTGGAACAGGCCATTGCGTACATTGACGACGATGAAATGGTCGAAGTGACGCCCAAGACCATCCGTCTGCGCAAGCGCTTCCTCGACCCGAACGAGCGCAAGCGCATGAGCCGGTCCAAGACCGCCTGATTATTCCTCCCCAAGCCTGCTTGGGGAGGGGGACCATTGCGAAGCAATGGTGGAGGGGCAGGGGCGCCAGGCGTCCCCGCCCTTTTCTTTTTCAAAGGAGCCACCATCATGGCCGATCTCTATCTCAAGGCGCTCAATAGCGAGCGCAAGGCCCTCTGGGCCGAATGCCGCCTCAAGGGTCTGGCCAAGGACACGCCCCAGCGCCTGCGTATCGTGGAAATCGACGCTCTGCTCGCCGCGCACACCGCAAAGCAGGATCGGGCAAAGCAGGATCGGGCAAAGCAGGATCGGGCAAAGCAGGATCGGGCAAAGCAGGATCGGGCGAAGCAGGACGGCAAGAAGGGCGACTGAAATCCTAACAGCGATTTTTGCAAGACAGACGCAATAAGCCTTCCTATCCTGCCTCCCCTCACCATTTCAGGGGAACGCCGATGGAATATATGCTCTTGCCGCTCAAGCGCTATGCCGACTTTTCGGGCAGGTCGCGGCGCAAGGAATATTGGATGTTTGCGCTTGGCTATATCCTGCTCGCGATCGTCATCTCGCTGCTGGCCGTCGCGACGGGCGGTTTCGGTGAAGGGGCGCCGTCCGGTCCCTTCTTCTGGATGCTGATCCTGCTGGTGCTGGCGCTGATCATCCCGTCGCTCGCGGTGCAGGTCCGCCGCTTCCACGATCAGGACAAGAGCGGCTGGTTCATCCTGCTGAACTTCATTCCCTATGTCGGCGGGTTGATCGTGCTGGTCTTCATGTGCCTGGACGGAACCCGCGGCGACAACCGCTTTGGTCCCGATCCCAAGCAGACGGCCGCGGACGTCGCTGACATCTTCAGCTGACGGCAGTCTCGGGCAATCTGGTTAAAGCCGGATTTACCACAGATAATGATCCTGCCATGGCCGGCGCGGTGGACAACCACGCCGGCCATCTGCATTGCGTCGTCTGCCCATATCATGCGATTTCATTTCCGGCGTGAACCGAATCATAACCGCTGGTTCGCAAGCTGGGAAACGCGTGGGGCGTTTCCGATGCCGGTCGATGTCGCAGACCGGGGGCTGGCGCAGGAGGAATGAAGACGTGGCGGAAACCCTTCCGGCCTTGAGCGAGGGGGAAAAGCAGTGCCTGCGGCTGGTGGCGCAGGGCTTCAATTCCAAGGAGATCGCCCGTCAGCTCCATGTGTCGGAGCATACGGTCGACCAGCGCGTCCGCACCAGTTTGCGCAAATTCGGCGTGCCGTCGCGGAAGGAAGCCGCGCGCCTGTTCGTTTCTGTAGTGGAACAATCGCCTCAAAGTGACACATATCAGCCTTTGATATATCAATCGGAGCCGCTTGCCTCCGATCCTGAACCTGCGTCATCCCTTGCTCAGCCGGACAGGCCGGATGTGCGGAGGGAGCCGGAAACGCTCCTGCGCCGCATCCTCGCCTTCGGCCCGCCGCTCGGGGGATCGACCAATGAACTGAGTAAAGATGGCCGCATATTGGCGATGATCCGCGCCGCGGTCCTGACCGGGGTTGGTGTCGTCACCCTGCTGCTGCTCATTGCCGGGGCTTTCAGGGCTCTGGGCTGATCCATCCGAACATCGCTACGCCGAACAACGCACCGCCGGGCTAGGGTTGGTGCGAAGGAGAAGACTTGTGCTCAATCTCGACCCCATCAAGACCCAGGCCGTCGCCGACCAGACCCGCCAGGCTTTCGCCGCTTTCGACAGCGCTCTGGTCGATGCCGCGCAACTAACCACGGCCTTTCTCACCGCGTCGCAGGGGTCGGGCCTGACCGCCAGCGAAAGCCAGCGCATCCTGAAGCAGATTCACGACAGCGCGACCAAGATCATCGAAGGCCGCAGCGACATGATCCGCGCCACCGCGCTGCTGACCCGCTGTCTCGAACATAGCGCGATCCCGGTCACGTCGGTCGGTTGCCCGATCGGCTTCGAACTGGAGCAGCAGGAAACTGCGCGCCACCTGACCCTGGTCGCTTGATCCGGGTGGAAGCCGTCGGCATCTGCATGACCATTGCCCCCCCTCTCGATCGGAAATGCAGATGCCGGCGGCTTCCTCGTTACTGATGACCCTGTTCTTCTGGCTGCTGACATTGTTCGGCTGCGTCTATGCGGTGCTGTTCGGCGGGCGCGAAGGACGATGGTTCACCGGCGTCTTTCTGGGATGCGTCCTGCTCACCATACCGGCGCAACTGGTCGGGTCATGGCATGCAACGCAGGTCTGGCTGATGCTGGTCGATACGTTGCTGCTTGGCTGCCTCATCTGGCTGATGTTGCGCAGCGGCTGTTACTGGCCGATCTGGGCTGCGGGGTGCCAGTTGTTGACCGTGCTGACCCATGTCGTCACATTGATGCTGCCGCATTTTACCGACCTGATCTATGCCGGGCTTAGTACCGTCTGGGTCATTCCCCTGATGCTGTTCACCATCATCGGTATCGAACTCGACCGGAAAGCGTCCCATGACCGCGCATATCCCGCCTGATCGGTCGCTACCGAGCCAGGAAGCGGTGGACCTGGTGGTCGCGCTGCAACGCTGTCTGACCAATTTTCACGCCCGCAAGGAAGAACCCGCCATCCTGGACGGGGACGGGAATGATCAACTTCCCGCGCTTGCTCGCTATCTGGAGGCCCGCCGCGTGCGGGCGATGCTGTTCGGGCAGAATCTCTTTTCGGACCCGGCCTGGGACATATTGCTTGCGCTCTATCAGGCGGAGCTGGAGGGCGGGGCGCTGACGCTGGAGCAATTGAGCGAGATGCTGCGTCTGTCGCTCAGCGTCGTGGTGGGGCAGGTCGGCACGATGGAGCGGCGCGGCCTGCTGGACGAGCATCGCACCTCCCCCAACAGCCGTCGTCGCCGCGCGATCCGCCTGTCGCCGCTGGCGATGGACGCCATGGCCTCCTGGTTCTCGCTCGCCTTCGAGGAGTGAGTATCCAGGTTTATTTGGTTTCGTTCCGTTTCGAGCGTAGTCGAGAAACGGGAAGCGCAGCCTTAGTCGCTTCTCGACTACGCTCGAAGCGAACGGGTCAAAGCGAAGGCGCCATCCACTAGCCCTGCCGTTCGAGCGGCAGGGTCACGCTTGCGTGCAATCCGCCCTCGTTTCGGTTGGCGAAGTCCAGCCGCCCGCCATGATCGTCTGCAATCCGCCGGGCGATCGCGAGGCCGAGACCCACGCCGCCGGTTTCCCGGTTGCGGGACGCCTCGCCGCGATAGAAAGGCTCGCACAGCCGCTCGATCGCCTCGTCCGGCACGCCCGGCCCGTCATCCTCCACCCCAACGGTCACACGCCCGCCCATGATCGCCAGCGCGATCCGTGCCGACCCGCCATAGCGCACGGCATTTTCGACCAGATTGGCGACGCAGCGGCGCAGCGCGATGGCGTCGCCGCATATCACCGCGCGGGCGCTGCGCGTCACCGTCACATCCTGCCCCATATCGGCCAGATCGTCGGCCAGCGTCTCGACAATGGCGCTCAGGTCGATGCGCACATGGGCGGCGGCATCACCCTGACCGCGCATGAAGTCGAGCAGGTCGGTGACCATCGCCCGCATTTCCTCGACATCGGCCTGTGCCTTGGCGCGTGGACCATCGGGCAGCGCCTCCAGCCGGAAGGACAGGCGGGTCATAGGCGTGCGCAGGTCGTGCGCGATCGCCACCAGCATCGCTGTCCGCTCATTGAGATAGTCGGCGATTCGGGTGCGCATATGATTATAGGCAGCGCCCACGGCGCGCACCTCCGGCGGGCCGGTCAGTGGCAGGGGATCGGCCCGTTCCGGCCGCTCGGTCGCTGCGCCCTCGGCCAGCCGGCGGATCGGCTGAGTGATGCGCCGGGCCACCCAATAGGCTGGCAGCAGCAGAAGGACGAAAATCCCCGCCATCAGCGACAGGGTGATGGCATACCAGCGCAGATTGGCGCCCTGCCGCGCCTGTACTACTTGCCAGCCATCGCCGCTGCGACGGGCGAGCAGGACGGACCCGTGCAGCATCCGGTCGGGGCCGAAACTGGGCGGCGGCCAAAGTTTCCGGTCTGGAAGA
>JAGVJS010000298.1 GCA_020051025.1 Sphingobium sp.
AGGCGCGCCCGGTGCCAATTCGCATCTGGCGGCGCTCGGTTACGCCCCCGATTGCGTGCCATTGCCCTGTTTCGCGTTCGAGGATGCGATCGACGCAGTGCGCACGGGGCTGGCGGCGCGGGCGATCATCCCGATCGAAAACAGCCTGCATGGCCGGGTGGCGGACATGCATTTCCTGCTGCCCGAATCGGGCCTGTCGATCGTCGACGAATATTTTCTGCGCATCCGTCATTGCCTGATGGCGCCGGACAACAGCCCGGTGAAGAGCGCGATCAGCCATCCGCAGGCGCTGGGCCAGTGCCGCCATTATCTGCGCGAGCGGGGCATCCAGCCGGTCGCCTATGCCGATACGGCGGGCGCGGCGGCGCTGGTGGCGGAGACGCGCCTGCCTGGCGAAGGGGCGATCGCGCCCTATCTGGCAGCGGAACTCTATGGCCTGCGCCTGATCGCCGAGAATATCGAGGATAGCGACGACAATATGACGCGCTTCCTGGTGCTGGCGCGCGAGCCGAAGGTGCCGACCGCCAATGTCGGGCCGGTCATGACCACCTTCCTGTTCGAGGTGAAGAATATTCCGGCCGCGCTCTACAAGGCGATGGGCGGCTTTGCGACCAACGGGGTCAATATGACCAAGCTGGAAAGCTATCAGCGCGGCGCGAGTTTCGCGGCGACCGAATTTTTCTGCGACATCGAGGGGATGCCGGGCGACCCGGCGGTCGACCGCGCGCTGGCGGAGCTGGAATTCCATACCAAATGGGTGCGGCAGCTGGGCAGCTATCGGCAGGCGCGGCCGCGGACCTGATCACTTTCCTGCCAGCAGCAATCCTTGCGCCTGTCCACAATATTGCATATTTTGTGGACAGGAAGGTGATGCCATGTCCAAGCCGATGACATTGAATGTGCGCGTAAGCGGTGCGTTGAGCGAGTTTGTCTCTGCCCATGTGGGAGAGGCGGGCGCCTATGAAAATGTCAGCGAATATGTGCGCGACCTGATCCGACGGGACAAGGAGCGGTGCGAGCGCGAGCGGCTGGCGCTGCTCAAGGCGGAATTGACGAGCGCCTTCGCCGCACCGGAGAGCGACTATCAGCCGCTCGATGCCGACAGCGTGATCGCCCGCAACGCGCGCGGCTGACGCGATGGCGGCTTATCGCGTGCAGCAGGCCGCCGGCCAGCGGATAGACGATATCTATCTCTACACCCGCGACACATGGGGGCAGGCGCAGGCCGAAGGCTATATTCGTGGCCTCTTTGCCCTGTTCGATGATATCGCGGCTCGTCGTGTCGCGTGGCGCGGGGTGCCCAAAGCCTTGGGTGTTGACGGCTTCTACTGCCGTTACGAGCGCCACTATGTCTATTGGCGCGTCCTGTCGGACGGCGCGGTCGGCATTGTCACGGTACTGCACGAACGCATGCACCAGATTGCGCGTTTCCAGGATGACGCGCCTTAGTTGCGCAAGGGATCGTCGCCGTGCTTTCGCCCGCGCGGGATCGCGCCTATAGCCCTTGCCATGGTCGCCGCCATCTTCCTGTCCGCTCTTGCCATGAGCGCCATTGTCGGCGGGCGATATCTGCTGGCGAGCGGGGGTTTTGCGCTGGCGACGCGAATCCGCCAGCCGGGCCTCTATCGGGGGCTGGAAAAGCAGATGGGGCGAGAGATCGGCTGGTCGCTGCTGTCTGCGATCATCTATGGCGTGCCCGCCGGCGTGGTCGCCTGGGGCTGGCAGGCGCGGGGATGGACGCGCATCTATGAAGATGTCGGCGCTTATCCGCTGTGGTGGTTGCCGGTGTCGCTGCTGCTCTATCTGGCGCTGCATGACACATGGTTTTACTGGACGCATCGCTGGATGCACCGGCCGCGCCTGTTCCGTGTCGCCCATGCGGTGCATCATGCCAGCCGGCCGCCGACCGCCTGGGCGGCGATGAGCTTTCATCCCTGGGAGGCGCTGACCGGAGCCTTCGTGATTCCGGTGCTGGTGCTGCTGATCCCGATCCATGTCGGGGTGCTGGCGGGCGTGCTGACGATCATGACCGTCATGGGGGTGAGCAATCATATGGGGTGGGAGATGTTCCCGCGCTGGATGGTGCGCGGGCCGCTGGGCGGGTGGCTGATCACCGCGACCCATCATCAGCGGCATCACGACCAGTATAATTGCAATTATGGCCTCTATTTTCGCGTCTGGGACCGGTTGTGCGGGACAGATAAGGGCTTGGGCGACTTCAAGAAGGTGAACGGGTGAAGCGGGTAATCGGGGTCGCGTTGTTGGCGATGGCAGGACAGACGGGCGCGGCGCCGGCGGGGCCGCCGCTCAGCATGACGCTGGACGGGCTGCGATCGGCCAAGGGGCAGATATTGGTGTGCGTGACGCGCACGCCCGCCCATTTCCCTGATTGCACGAAAGACCCGGACAAGCGCCATTTCACCGTGGCGGCGAAGAGCGGGCCGATCCCGCTCGGCACGCTGGCGCCGGGGGACTATGCCATCGCGATCATCCATGACGAAAATGGCAATGGGAAGCTGGACACTTTTGCCGGCATTCCGCGCGAGGGCGTGGGTTTCTCGCGCAATCCGGTGCTGCGCTTTGGCGCGCCGAGTTTCAAGTCGGCGAGTTTTGCCGTTGCAGGCGCGCCGGTGGAGCAGGCGATCAAGCTCAAATATTTCCTGTGATACGGCGGCGATTTTTGGACAGGCGGAACCTGTAACCCCCTCGAAACATTCTAGGCCCTGAACGCATCTTCACGAACAGGGCTATCATGGATCATTTCCGCTGCCGTCTGGCTGCAACCATCGTTGCGGCCCAGCTTCTTGTTGCGCCTGCCATGGCGCAGGAGGAGGAACAGCATAGCATGTTGACCATCGGCGCGGGGATTGCGGCGATTCCCAGCTATGAGGGGTCCGATGACTATCGGGTGATGCCGCTGGTGCAGGCGCGCGGCAAGGTGCATGACTTTTCCTTCTGGACGCGGGGCACGGCGCTCTATGTCGATGCCATTCCCGATCCCACCGGCACCGGCGTCGATTTCGAACTGGGGCCGGTGGTCAATGTCCGGCTGGACCGCACCAGTCGCAAGGCGATCCGTGACGATGCCGTGCGGTTGCTGGGCAAGCGCGACGCGGCGGTGGAGGTCGGCGGCTTCGTCGGCGTGGGCAAGACCGGCGTGATTACCAGCGATTATGACAATCTGTCGGCGCGGGTGGCGGTGACCAAGGATGTGGCCGGCGCGCATGGCAGCTATGTCGTGACGCCGACGATCGAATATTTCACGCCTTTGTCGACCACGACATTCGTGGGGATGGGCGTGTCGGCGGAATATGTCGGCAAGAAATATGGCCGCTATTATTTCGACATCACGCCGACCGAAAGCGCGGCGAGCGGGCTGGCGGTGTACGACCGGGCCGGCGGGTCAGGCTTCAAGCGGCTGAACGTCAACCTGTCGGCCGGCAAGTCGTTGTCGGGCGATCTGCGCAAGGGCTGGGCGATCTTCGGCGTGGCCGGTTATGCGCGGGTGCTGGGCAAATATGCGGATTCGCCGATCGTCGCAGATGCCGGATCGCGCAACCAGTTCGTCGGCGCGCTGGGCATCGGCTACACCTTCTGACGCTTTCCTGCCCTTTCGTCTTGTCCGCAAGGGGTGACGCCCCACATAAGGCGCGGTATGACGGCGGTGCATGACCGCATTGGCAGGAGATTATGAGCGTGGCGACCCTGGGATTGAGCGAGGCTGACAAGGCGGCCGTGGAGGCGTTTCGCCAGGATGTGGTCGAGCCGTCGCGCACGAGCCTGGTGATCGTTGATTTCTGGGCCGAATGGTGCGGGCCGTGCAAGCAGCTGACCCCGGTGATCGAGAAGGTGTGCGCGGAATATGCGCCCAAGGGCGTGAAGCTGGTGAAGGTCAATGTCGACGAAAATGGCTTTATCGCCAGCCAGTTCCGGGTGCAGTCGATCCCGACCGTCTATGCCGTGTTCCAGGGTCAGCCGGTCGCGGACCTGAGCCAGGCGCGGACCGAAGGACAGTTGAAGCAGTATCTGGACCAGCTGCTATCGCAATTGCCGATCGAATCCGATGAAAAGGCGCAGTTGCAGGAAATTGCGCCGCTGATCGCCATGGGCGAGGACGTGCTGGCGGCAGGCGATGCCGAGCGGGCGCTGTCGGTGTTCGGCCAGCTGGCCGAGATGGTGCCTGATAATGTCGAGGTTGCGTCGGGGCTGGCGCGGAC
>JAGVJS010000276.1 GCA_020051025.1 Sphingobium sp.
AACCCGCCCATCGGCGTGCGGGCATAGCTGGCGATGACGACCGGATCGTCCTGCATAGTCTCTCTCCTGAAATGGCGTCGTTAAAGGCTGCGCGCGATCACCATGCGCTGAATGTCGGACGTGCCTTCGTAAATCTGGCAGACGCGCACGTCGCGATAGATTTTGGCCACGCCATATTCCTCCAGATAGCCATAGCCACCCAGCGTCTGCATCGCGCCGGACACGATCGCCTCCGCCGCTTCGGACGCAAACAGCTTTGCCATGGAGGCTTCGGACAGGCAGGGCAGGCCCGCATCCTTGGTCCGTGCGGCGTGCAGGACGAGCTGCCGGGCCGCCTCCAGCCGGGTGGCGAGGTCGGCGAGGCGGAAGCCCACCGCCTGATGCTCCATGATGGCCTTGCCGAAGCTCTTGCGGTCCTTGGCATAGGCGACCGCAATCTCCAGCGCGGCCTGCGCCATGCCGACGCATTGCGCGGCGATGCCGATGCGGCCGGTTTCGAGATTGGCCAGCGCGATGCGATAGCCCTGCCCCGGCTGGCCGATCAGCAGATCATCCTCCACGAACATGTCGTCAAAGCGCAGCGCACAGGTGTCGGACGCGCCCTGCCCCATCTTATGCTCGACCTTGTCCACGCCATAGCCGGGCCGGTCAGTGGGCACGATGAAGGCGGACAGCCCCTTCTTGCCGGCTTCAGGATCGGTGACGGCGATGATCATCACCAGTCCGGCGATCTTACCGGAGGTGATGAACTGCTTGGAACCATTGATACGCCAGCCGCCATCCACCTTGACTGCGCGGGTGCGCACGGCCGACGCGTCGGAGCCGGCGTCCGCTTCGGTCAGGGCAAATGCGCCGATGGTCCGCCCGCCGATCAGGTCGGGCAGGAAGCGCCTCTTCTGCGCATCGCTGCCATCCTTGAGCAGGCCGGAAACGAGGATGCTGTTCTGGATCGAGACGATGGTGGAGAGCGCGCCATCGGCCGCCGCAATCTCCATCAGCGCCAATGCATAGGAGACGGCGTCGGCCTCCGCCCCGCCAAAGACTTCGGGCGCAGTCATGCCCCAGAGGCCGAGGCCGGCCATTTCCTGGAACAAGGCAGGCGGATAGCCGCCTTCCGATTCGAAGCGGGCGCTATGCGGGCGGATGGTGTCCTGCGCGAAATCACGCACTGTGTCGCGGATGGCGGCCTGAGTTTCCGTCAGCATTTACTCTCTCGTATTTTCTATACTGGTGAGTATATTGATTGTCCCGGCGTTTCTTGTCAATGCTCGGAACGCCCAAGGAGCGCCAATTGTCCAAGTCCGTCGCCATCAAGCCCGTTCCCTCCGCCAACTCACCCTTTCGCAGCAAGTCGGAGCGGGAGCAGGACCGGGCGGAAAAGCGGGAGGCTGTGTTGCTGGCGGCGGTGCGCATGTTCAACGCGCGCGGCTATCATGCGGCCTCGCTGGACGATGTCGCCGCGAGCCTGGGCATCAGCAAGCCGACCATCTACCATTATCTGGGCAATAAGGAGCAGGTGCTGGTCGAATGCGTCAATCGCGGCCTGTCCATGCTCCGCGAGGCGGCGGATGCCGCCGCCGGGGCGCCGGGCAGCGGCCATGACCGTCTCCGCGCCTTTCTGCTGCGCTATGCCTGCATCAACATGGATGATTTCGGCCGCTGCGTGATCCGCACCAATGAGGAAGTGCTGTCGATGGACAGCGCCACCCGCTTCCGTGCGCGTAAGCGGGAGATTGACGCCGCCGTGCGCGGCATGATCGCAGAAGGGGTGGCCGACGGCTCGATCGCGCGGGTAGATGTGCGCTTCGCCTCCTTCGCGCTGGCGGGCGCGCTCAACTGGCCGGCGCGCTGGCACGATCCCGAAGGCGCATTGCCCCCGCAGCAAGTGGCCGAAAAGCTGGTCGATATCGTCATGGGCGGGCTGACGCCACGGCCATAGGCAAGGCTTAGTCCCGATCCGCAGGATCGAGCCAGCGATCCTCCACCACCCGCAACAGCGTCAGCATCACCACCGCGACGATGGCGGCGCTGACCACCAATGGCCATTGGCCGGCACCGCAGGCTATGCCGATCATCGCAGCCAGCCAGACATGGGCGGCGGTGGTCAGATTCTTGACCTTGCCCCGGTTGAAGACGATCAGCCCGGCCGCGATGATGCCGGTAAAGGCAGCCGACGCCTCGAACACGCGCAGCGGATCGACATTGGTTTCGCTGCCCATCTGCTTGTGCAGGGCGATGGCGCTGATCGTCATCAATGCGCAGGTGAAACAGAGAATCCCATGGGTGCGCAGGCCCGCCGAATGCCCCCGCAATTGCCGGTCGAGGCCAAGCAGCAAGCCCAGAATCGCCGCCGCGCCGAGCCGTAGCAGGATCGGTCCGTCAATCACATGCAATGGCGTGGCGGCGTTCAACTCCATGCCTCACCTCCGCTCGGGTCAGCGCCTGACAGGCGGGTAAGTTCCTTTCGCTATTGGAACGTTCAGGCCCTGCCAGCATTATAGGGACATTATGACGGGGAGCGCTTCGCCATGCCCATCTGTGCAGCTTGCGACCATGAAGCGGTGGCCGTCATCGCGATGCCTTCGACCGATATTATCGATCAGACAAAACAAGATTCCCGGTTTGGATCGGGCGGTCAGTACTTCTACAAAAATGCCGCAGGGAAATGACAGGAGAAACCGTTATGGATGCCAAGACCTCTGACCCGCTGGGCTGTCCGATGAAGGATCCGGCTGCGCGACGCACGCTGCTGGGGCGGACCAATCGCGACTGGTGGCCCAATCAGCTGTCGCTGGATATCCTCCAGCAGAACGGCCTGTCGGGCAATCCACTGGACAAGGATTTCGATTATGCTGCGGCGTTCCAGTCGATCGACTATGACGCGCTGAAGGCGGACCTGACCGCGCTGATGACCGACAGCCAGCCCTGGTGGCCGGCAGATTATGGTCATTATGGCCCCTTCTTCATCCGCATGGCCTGGCATAGCGCGGGCACCTATCGCACCGGCGATGGACGTGGCGGCGCCTCTTCGGGTTCGCAGCGTTTCGCCCCGCTCAACAGCTGGCCGGACAATGGCAATCTGGACAAGGCGCGCCGCCTGCTGTGGCCGATCAAGCAGAAATATGGCCAGACGCTGAGCTGGGCCGACCTGATGATCCTGGCCGGCAATGTCGCGATCGAATCGATGGGCGGTCCCGTCTTCGGCTTTGGTGGCGGGCGCGCCGACGTGTTCGAGCCGGAAAAGGACATCTACTGGGGCACCGAAGAAAATTGGGTCGGTGACGAGGCCAATGAAACCCGCATCCAGCCGGACAAGGACATGGTGTTGGAAAGCCCGTTGGCGGCAATCCAGATGGGTCTGATCTACGTCAATCCCGAAGGACCGGGCGGCAATCCCGACGCGCTCCAGTCAGGCCGCGACATTCGCGAGACGTTCGCGCGCATGGGCATGAATGACGAGGAGACGGCAGCGCTGACGGCGGGCGGCCACACCTTCGGCAAGGCGCATGGCGCG